>JAHBWE010000010.1:300000-404440 GCA_019637155.1 Labilithrix sp.
CCTCGGGATGGCGCCGCCGCTCGTCTTCCAGAACCAGAACGATCCGGGCGGGCTCGGCATCGTCCACGCGCGGACGCCCGCGATCGTGCTCGGCGCGGCCGCGTTCGACACCGGCGTCTCGAACCAGGCGCTCGCGTTCCTCGCCGGGCGGCACCTCACCTCGTTCCGCCCCGGCTTCTACGTGCGTCACCTCGTGCCGACCGGCACCGGCCTCAAGGCCTGGCTCTTCGCCGCGATCAAGCTCTGCGTCCCGCAGTTCCCGGTCTCGCCCGATCTCCAGGGCCAGGTCGCGGAGGCGATGCAGACGATGGCGGGCGACTTCAGCGGCGCGGACAAGGAGCGGCTCGCGAGCGCCGTCTCGAAGCTGCTCCAGGGCGGCGGCGCGCTCGACCTCAAGAAGTGGGTCGCTTCGATCGACCTCACCGGCGATCGCGTCGGCCTCCTCCTCGCGCACGATCTCCAGGTCGCGACCGAGGTCATCCGCTCCGGCGACGACGCGGGCAGCGTCCCGGTGAAGGAGCGGATGAAGGACGTCGTGCTCTTCTCGGTGAGCGACGAGTACTTCCAGCTTCGCGAGCGGCTCGGCGTCACCGTCGGCGGGTGAGACGGCTCTTCGTCGCGCTCGTCCTCCTCGCCGGATGCGCGAGGCCGGCGCGTCCGGCCGGCCCCGCGGCCCGCGCGGCGGTCGGCCCCGCGCCGGAGGTCCTCATCCAGGGCTGGCCGGAGGCCGAGATCCGCGCGCTCGCCTTCGACGCGACCGGCACCATGCTCGCCGCGCCGCTCGAGGACGAGACGCTGTTCTTCGACGTCGTCACCGGCACGCTGACGGCGCGCGCCAAGAAGGGCGAGGCGGGGCCGTTCGAGCCGCGGACGCACTGGGCGGCGCGCGACACGGTCGAGTACGTCGCGGCGGCGGGTCTCGTCGCGGGCGCGCGGACGACGCGGTCGATGAAGAAGTACCAGATCCCGGAGGAGGACTTCGGGCGCGTCCATCTCTGGTCGGACGCGGAGCCGCGCGGCGAGGTCCGCTGTCTCGCGCGGGCGCTCGGCGCGATCGCGCTGTCGTCGGACGGCGGGCTCCTCGCGTGCACGGGCGACGGCGCGGTGGTCGTCGTCGATCGCGCGACGGACAAACACACCGTCCATCATCCACGGCCGTACGAGACGGCCGCGTTCGTGACCGATCTCGTCTTCCATCCGACGAAGCCGCTCCTCGTCGCGGCCGGGACGGCGGGGCTCTGGGCCTACGAGGCCGACACCGGCGCGGCGCGCCGGCTCGAGGCGCGGCTCGCGCGATCGGCGGCGTTCAACGCCGACGGCTCGCTCCTCGCGACCGGCAACGCGATCGGCGAGATCGAACTGTGGGACACGCGTTCGTGGGAGCGCGTTCGCACGCTGCGGACGCGCACGTCTCCGATCCTCACCCTGGCGGCGGATCCGCGCGCGCCGCGCGTCTACGTCGCCGCGGGCGGGAAGATCGACGCGGTGCACGAGACGGTCTGGGACCTCCGCGACGGCGGGGCGGCGCCGCGCGCGATCGAGGAGGCGCCCGACGCGGTCGCGTTCTCCCCCGACGGAGAGCTCCGCGTCGCCTCGCGCTTCGACACGCTGGTCGGGACGCGCGGCGGTAAGGAGGTCTGGCGCACGCAGGTCCGGAAGGTCCACTTCGAGCACGTCGCGTTCGTCTCGGAAGACACCTTCCTCGCGTACGGCTCCGGCCACATCGCGTCGCTGCCGGAGGACCACGCGCTGCGGGCGTTCGACGCGCGGACGGGGACCGAGCGCTGGGCGACGCCGAAGGAGCTCGGCTTCCCCGCCGCGCTCGCGGTGAGCCCCGACGGCGCGCTCGCGGCGATCGCGATCGGCCGCGGCGGCGGGCACGTCGAGGTCCTCGACGCGCAGACCGGGCGGCGCGTCATGTCGATCCCTGGCTCCGAGGAGCTCCGCGAGCGCGCCTCGATCGCGTTCGTCGATCGTCGGCTCGTCGCGGTGACGGGGATCGCCGAGGGCGCGATGCTCGTCGCCGACGTCACGAGCGGGAAGGTGGTGGCGCGGCTCGAGGGCGTGCGCGGCGCCGCCCGCGTCGCGGCGCTGCCAGACGGCGCGGCGCTCGCCGACGCGACCGGCGCGCTCGTGCTGCTCGATCGCGCGTGGAAGGTGCGGCGTCGCATCGACCTCCACGCCGGCGCGCCGGCCGGGCTCGTCGTCGCGGGGCGCACGCTGGTGTGGAGCGGCAAGGACGGCTCCGGCCGCGCGGTCGACCTCGCGACCGGCGCGGTCTCCACCTTCGCCGCGGCGACGAGCGGGGCGATCGTCGCCGTCGCGCCCGGCGGCGAGTACCTCGCGCCGCGCGACGCCTCCGGCGCGTTCGCGTTCCGCTGGGGCGATCGCGCGTACCCGTTCGAGCAATTCGATGCAGTTTACAATGATCCCGCGACCGCGCTCCGGGCGCTGGGGTCCGCGGCGCCGGCGGCGATCGACGCGTTCGCGGCCGCGCGCGCGCGCCGGCTCGAGCGGCTCGGGCTCGTCACCGCCGCGGCGACGCGCGGCGGCGCGGTGCCGACGATCGGGCTCCCCGACGTCCCGCCGGTGTCGAACGCGAAGCGCGTCACGCTCCACGTGGTCGGCGCCGACCCCGCGCGCCGCCTGCGACGGCTCCACGTCTTCGCGAACGGCGTCCCCGTCTTCGGCGAGCGCGGCAAGGAGCTCGCGCCGAGCGCGCGGATCGAGACGGAGGTCGAGGTCGAGCTCGCGCCGGGCCCGAACAAGCTGCAGGCGGCGGTCGAGAACGAGGACGGGATCCTCTCGCTCGAGGCGACGGCGGTGACGACGTACATAGGTCCCGCGCCGCGGCCGAAGGTCCACGTCTTCGCGGCGGGCGTCTCGCGCTACCGCGACCGCTCGCTCGACCTCGCGTTCCCGGCGAAGGACGCGCGCGACGTCGGCGCGGCGCTGTGCGCGGACGGGCAGTGCGCGCCGAACGTCCTCGTCGACGCGCAGGCGACGAGGAGCGCGATCGCGGCGTGGCGCGGCCCGCTCGCGCGCACCAACGTCGAGGACACCGCGATCGTCTACGTGTCGGGGCACGGCGTGCTCGATCGACGCGGCGGCTACCTGTTCGCGCCGCACGACATCGACGCGCGCGACCTCGAGCGGACGGGCATCCCGTACGCCGAGCTCGAGGGCCTGCTCGACGGGATCCCCGCGCGGCACAAGCTCCTCGTGATGGACACGTGTCACGCGGGGGAGCTCGATCCGGACGAGGCTCGCGCGATCGCGGCGGGAGGGAAGGTGAGGGCGGCCGCGCCGAGCGGGAGGCTCGGCCTCGCGTCGGCGCGCGCGAAGGCGACGCGCGACCTCTTCGCCGACCTGCGGCGCGGGACGGGGACGCACGTGCTCGCGTCGTCGAGCGGCGTCGAATATTCGCTCGAGGACGCGACCTTCCAGAACAGCATCTTCACGCATGCGTTCCTGACCGGCCTCCGCGATCGCGAGGCGGATCCGGACGGCGCGGGACCGATCCGCGTCTCGGCGCTGCGGGCCTACGTGACGAAGGCGGTCCTCGACCTGACCGCGGGCCATCAGACGCCGACCACGCGCCGCGAGAACCTCGACGCCGACTTCGACCTCACCCCGAACGCGCCGCGCCCCGCCGCGACGCCGGAGGACACCTGCCGGAAGGACCGGGACGGCGACGGCTACAGCTGCGGCCACCTCTCGCTCCTGACGTTCGGTCCCTCGGAGCGCTCCACCTCCACGGAGAAGGACCTCCTCGCCGCGGCGCGGAGGAGCCTCGAGGCCTCCGCGACGAAGGAGAAGCTCATGCTCGAATGGGAGGGCGCGCGCTTCGTCGCGCGCGATCCACGCGTCGCGCACGCGATCGAAGCCGGCGTCGTGGCCGCGCAGCCCGACGACACCGGCCGCCCTCGCCTCGTGGTATGTCGCGCCGGACACGCGCTCCCCGCCGTGCTCGCGCGCTGCGACCGCGCGCTCGCGGCGCTGGCCGGAAAGGCGCTGCCCGAGCTCCTGCCGCCGTGATCGACGCGGCTCAGTGCGGGGCGATGATGCCCTTCTGCGTGAGGCAGCGGTCCTCGACGGTGGTGCACCCCTCCGGGCACGTCCCACCATCCGGCACCTTCTCCGGACACTCGACGGGCTTCGCGCTCTCACTCGGCGTCGAGGGCGCCGCAGGCTCCTGCCCTCCGCAAGCGGTGACCATGACGAACGTGAACGCGAACAGTCGCATCAGAACGTGTAGGCGACGTTGATGTTGACGAAGCCGATCTGCGATCGGTACTTGCCGTCGGCGCTCGGGGAGCGCGACACGTTGTATTCGCCGCCGTCGGGCCCCGACGCCGGGTTGTCCCGGAGGTTTTGGGTGTTCCTTCCCGCGGTGTTCACCGGCACGAAGTAGATGTGGTTGTAGCTTCCGGCGAGCGCGAGGTGCTTGCTGAGCACGTAGCGGACGCCGGCGGTGGCGAAGAGCTGCGTCGAGTCGATCGTCGCGACGTCGATCGTCTCCTTCGGCACCGCGGCCGTCGCGACCGCGACGGAGCCGAACGCCTCGAGCTCGTTGGTGACGAAGAAGCCCGGACCGACGCGGACGGCGATCGAGTCGCGCCAGTTTCGCGGCACGTTGAGCTGCACGAGGTTGCCGGCGTCGCCGGCGGCGCGGCGGCCGGTCTTGTCGACGGCGCAGCTCGCGCCCTTCTCGACGACGCATTGCCGCTCGAACACGCTCCAGCGCTGGAACTCGAAGTCGCCGCGGAGCTCCAGCTTCTCCGTCGCGCGGTACGTCGCGCCGAAGCGGATGATGTCCGGGAGCGTCTGCAGGAAGTCGATGTCCGCCTTCGACTCGACGCCGGCGCCGAGCTGGGTGCGGAGCTGGCCGCTGAGGCGCGACTCGCCGAGGCCCGGCTGCGAGACGTACGAGAGGCCGAGGTGGAGCTCGTCGGTCGGCTCCCAGTAGAGGCCGCCGGAGAAGCCGAAGTTCAGGCCGGACGCGTGGATGAACGAGCGGCCTTCGATGAGGGTGCCGTTCGTGACCGTGTCGTCGCTGCCGTTCGCGTTGCGCGCGCGCGCGGTCGCGACCGTGTGGAAGATCGGGCTGAAGCTCGCGCCGAACGAGAGCCGCGTCGACGGGATCGTCACCGAGGCCGCGAAGGTGTTGTAGATGGAGAGGATCTGGCCGCTGATGTTGTGCCAGCGCTGCGGACCGTCGGTGGTGCCGGGCACGCCGGGAACGCCCTGACGCCGCGTCCACGTGGCCATGCCGCCGAACGGAATGTACGCGGCGTAGCCGGCGTGGAAGTACTTCGAGCCGCCAAAGTCGGTGTTGACCCCGAGGAACGGGAGCGCGAGGAGGTTCGTGAGGTTCGCGGTGCCGGTGTTCGCCTCGACGTAGCGCGGGTCCTGGAGGAGCGCCGGATCGGAGGGCGAGAGCGCGTCGGTCGTGCGCGTGTAGCGGACGAAGCGGAGGACGGTCGAGAGGTCGCCCGTGATCGTCGTCCCCTCCGTCGCCCCGAGCGCGGCCGGGTTGAAGTAGATCGCGAACGCGTTCGGCATCGCCGGCGTTCCGTGATCGGCTCCGTACCTCGCGACGAGATAACCGCCGGCTTCGGCGTCCTTCGGGAACGCGAAGACGGCGACGGAGGCGAGGAATCCAAGTGCTGCAGCGCGGCTCGAGCGCGAGCGGTTCATCGCCTACGAGTACCATGACGGCGCGTGCGCGTCTCGCACCGGAACGCGCTTGCAGCCGTCTCTACCGGCCGGTAAGACAAGGGGATGCGTGTTCGCTTCCTCTTCGGATCCTTGGCCGCGCTCGGGATCGCAGCGGCGTGCATCCCCCATCCCGAGACGGACTTCGAGGATTACCAGAAGCGGATCGTGCCCTTCCAGCAGGAAGAGGTCGTGGACTCGGGCCCGCCCATCGAGACCGGCCCGCCGCCGACGGAGGCGGTCGAGGGGACGTATTTCGCAACGTGCCTCACCGAGCTCGATCGCTCCAACGTGAACAAGGCGTTCAGCTTCCTCGTGGCGACGTCCTTCACCCCGAACGACTCCGGCGGCGAGCTCAAGATCACGCTCGAGGCGCTGGCGCTCGTCGACGGGAAGCCGCCGACGAGCTCGGCGCGCAGCGGCATCGTCGGCGCGCCGCTCCCCGAGATCACGGGGAACACCAACGCGGAGGGCAGCTTCGTCGCGACGCTCGCGGAGGGACAGAAGGCGACCTTCCCCGGCGCGGCGAACCCGATCTCGGGCAGCGACGTCGAGCTGATCACGGGAAACGGCGTCCAGGTCGGCCTCTCCGGACGCTACGTCGAGGAGAAGTTCTGCGCGCGCCTCACCGGCCGCATCAACCAGCCCGCCGCCGCACGCCGCAACCTGAACCCGGACCAGAACTTCTGCATCTTCAACAAGATCACCGAGGGCGACCCGGCCCCCACGGTCACGCGGGAAGAGTTCACCCCCGCGAACTGCCCGCTCTGACGAGCTGAGCGCACAAAGACGAACGGCGCCCCTCGCGAGAGGAGGCGCCGTTTGCGTTGTGGGCCCGTCGAGCCGGCCCGCGAGGAGCCGGCCCGATCAGGTCGGGATCACTTGTCCGGGTCGAACTTCGAGATCGTCGGATCGTTCGGCAGGCCGAGGTAGTGGAAGAAGCGGAAGTTGAAGGAGGGCGGATCGCCCGCGGTCGGTGAGGCCGTCGGATCGCCGAGCGCGATGAACGTGTACGCCTTGCCGTTCGCGTAGAGGTTGCCCGTCGGCGGCACCGCGCCGGTGGTGAGCGACTCGATCTGGCCGAAGCCGACCGCGAGGTTCGGCGCCTTCGGGTTCGCCGTGAGCTTGTCCGTCGCGAACGCCACGCCCTCGACCTGCTTGAGCGCGGTGATGGCCTGGAAGTCGAGGTTGGTGTTGGCGTCGGCGCCGAGCGGCTTGGCCGAGGCCGCGTCCGCGTCCTCCGAGACGATCGCCGGACGAACGCCTTCGCCGACGATGTTCTGGATGACCGCCGAGCCGTTCGGCGAAGCGTGCGCGAACTGAACGCCGATGCTGTTCGCCGCGACCGCGGTCGTGTTGTCGAGCTCGAGCTTCGTGATCTTCAGGTTGCCGAGGCCGGGGGTGCCCGCCGTGAAGCCGGCTCCGCACTTGTCGCCGAGGGTCGAGTCGCCGGGGCAGCCGGTGAGGATGAGAAGGTAGCTCTTCTTCTGCTCGAGCTGGCCGGCGGGGACGGGCGGGAGCACCCAGTAGTCCACGTTCGGCTCGAGCGTGCCGCCCGCGTCGTCGTTGAAGATGTCCGCGCAGGTCTTGTCCTGGTTCGCCTTGACGTCTTTGCCGAGGCCGATCGCTTCGAGCTTGCCGGCGCTGATGATGTACGGCGTGACCTCGAGGGTGGAGAGGTCGGCGCCCGTCGTGTCGACCGGACCGCCCGTGCCGAGGAAGAGGCCGGGGAACGGCTGCGCGCCCCGAACGCGGTTCGGGAGAGGCGGCAGACCCGGCGCGAAGATCTTCGTTGCTCCGCTCGTGATCTGGTAGCAGATGCGGAGCGCCCCGCTCGCGTTCGCCGCCCCCGGACCAAGGTCGGTGATCGCGTTCACGAGCTGCAGCTTCGCCGGGATCGGATCCGGCTCTGCGTCCTGATCGGTGCCGCCGGTGCTCGACGAGCTCGACGACGTCGAGGTCGACGACGACGACGTGCTGCTCGACGTCGAGGACGTGCTGCTGCCCGGCGGCGGCGAATCGTCGTCGCCGCAAGCGACGACGAAGGCGCTGAGACCAGCGCCGAAGATCGTCATAGACGCCAGACCATAACGAAGCCATTGACTGTTGCGCATCCGTGTCTCCTTGAGGCGAAGTCAGGCCAGGAAATAAGCCCGAACCAGCTCGGAAACTTAGAGAAGTCGGCCCCTTCTCGCAAGCACAGAACGAGGAAAGACAATGCGGATATCTGGCCTACGCAAACGCTGTATCGCACCACGACTCGAATGTCATAGGCGCGGTGTCGCGTGCGCCGTCGCTACGCTCGCGTTCGTCGTCGCCTGCGACAGAGGTGGCGTGCGGCCGACGGCCCAAGCGATCGATAGCGCGCCCGCGCCGGTCGCGACGCCCTCCGCGAGCGTCG
Organism: Labilithrix sp.; assembly: GCA_019637155.1. Lineage (NCBI taxonomy): Bacteria > Pseudomonadati > Myxococcota > Polyangiales > Labilitrichaceae > Labilithrix > Labilithrix sp. The sequence goes on from JAHBWE010000010.1 coordinate 308,120, forward strand.
CGGCTCCCGCCGCGAGCGACGCCGGAGGCGGAGCCGGCGACGCCGCCGTGGCCGTGGCGTCGGCGGCCGGCATCCCGAAGGACCTCAACGTCATCGTCCTCTCCGTCGACAGCCTGCGCGCCGACATGCCGTGGAACGGTTACCCGCGCCCGATCGCGCCGCGCCTCACCGCGCTCGAGAAGCGCGCCGTCTCGTACACCCACGCGTACGCGATCTCGTCGTACACCTCGATGAGCCTCGGCGGCCTCCTCGGCGGAAAGCTCCCGAGCGGCATGAAGCGGAGCGGCTACTTCTTCGGGAAGTACTCGCAGGACAACCTCATGTTCCCCGAGGTGCTCCAGAGCGCCGGCGTCCGCACGATGGCGGGGCACGCGCACGGCTACTTCAACGGCGCGGGGTTCGATCAGGGCTTCGACGCGTACGAGGTCGTCGCCGGCATCAGCTTCGACAACACGACCGATCGAAACGTCACGAGCCCGCAGCACGAGGCGATCGCGGAGAAGCAGCTCGGCGATCCCGCCCTCGACGGCAAGCGCTTCTTCGCCTGGTACCACTTCCTCGATCCGCACGATCAGTACTTGTCGCACGAAGCGGACGGCATCCCGCCGTTCGGCAAGACGCTGCGCGATCGCTACGACGCCGAGGTGCTCTACACCGATCGCTACCTCGGCAAGCTCCTCGACTTCATCGACGGAAAGCCGTGGGGCAAGCGCACCGCGATCATCGTCACCGCCGATCACGGCGAAGCCTTCGGCGAGCACGGGCAGACGTCGCACGGCTTCGAGCTCTGGGAGAACCTCGTCCGCGTCCCGATGTTCCTCGTCGTGCCCGGCGTGGCGCCGAAGCGCATCGACACCCCGCGAAGCGCGATCGACCTCGCGCCCACGATCCTCGAGCTCCTCGGCGTCTCCGCGCCCGCGGAGCTGAGCCTCGAAGGCAAGAGCCTCGTCGGCGAGATGACCGGGAAAGAGGAGGCCACCGAGCGCGACGTGATCCTCGATCTCCCGATGACGAGCGACAGCGACAAGCGTCGCGCCCTCGTCCGCGGCAAGGACAAGATCATCGCGTTCGGCGAGCAGGCGGCGCTGCGGCTCTATGACGTCGCGGCCGATCCCGAGGAGAAGAAGCCGATCACGAAGGGTGAGACCTTCGACACGATGGCGAAGCGTTACCGCGAAATCGCGAAGACGATCAAAGAGGTGCCGCCGTACCAGTGCAACGTCGGCTGCCTCAACCGGGCCTACGCGACGAAGAAGAAGTAGCGGGGTATGCTTCGCGCCCGCGATGCGCATCGTCCCGATCCCGTGCCTCTCCGACAACTACGCGTACCTGCTCGTCTGCCGCGAGACGAAGGAGGCTGCGATCGTCGACGTCTCGGAGGCGGGGCCGGTGCTCGACGCGATCGATCGCGGCGCGGGCACGCAGGACTCGCGCAAGGACGTGAGCTCGGTGGCGACGCGCGAGGACGTCCGCATCGTCGCGATCCTGAGCACGCACCATCATCACGATCACGTCGGCGGCAACGAAGAGGTGCGCTCGAAGCTCGGGATCGATCGCGTCTACGGACACACGAGCGATCGCGGACGCATCCCCGGTCAGACGCAGTACCTGCAGGAAGGGGACACGTTCGAGATCGGCCGCCTCTCCGTGCGCGCGCTCCACATCCCGGGTCACACGCGCGGCGCCGTCGCGTACGTCGTGACGAAGGAGCCCGAGGACCCCGTCGTCTTCACCGGCGACACGCTCTTCGTCGGCGGCTGCGGTCGCCTCTTCGAGGGCGATCCGCCGATGATGCACGCGTCGCTCTCGAAGCTCGCCGCGCTCGACCCGCGCACGCGCGTCTTCTGCGGACACGAGTACACGGAGGCGAACCTCCGCTTCGCCGCGCACGTAGAGCCCTCGAACGCCGCCGTCGCGCAGGCGAAGGCGCGCGCCGCTCAGCTCCGCAAGGAGGGGCGGCCGACGATGGGCGCGACGATCGCGGAGGAGCTCACGTACAACCCGTTCCTCCGCACGGACTCGGGCGAGATCCGGAGCGTGCTCGGGATCGCCGCGAGCGCCTCGGCCGCCGACGCGCTCGGCGCCATCCGCGCGGCGAAGGACGCTTCAACGCAGGGGCCTGCGGCCCCTGCACCCCGCTCGCAGCCGTAGGACGCGCGCGAAGACGCGCGCATCCTCCGCTGCTCGCCGATGCACGCTGATCGGTGTTCGATCGGTGTTCGATGCTCGGTCAGCCGCCGGGGCACTGCCCGCTGCACTGATTGATGAGCGCGACGCACGCGTCGTCGCAGTCGAGCGCGCAGTCGCCGAGGCAGTTGGCGTCGCCGTCGGCGCACGCGTTCGAGCAGGTGTCGACCGCGGCCGCGCTCGGGTTCGGCGCGACGCACTTCGTGAAGCACTGCTGCGGCGTCTCCTTCGGCGTCGCCGGCGTCGTCTCGGTCGGCGTCGTCTCGGTCTCGGTCTCGGTCTCCGGGTCCGTCTCCGTCACCGGCGTCGACTTCGACTTCGTCGGCTTCTCGGCCGGGTCCGCGTCGTCGTCGCCGCCCTTGTTCTTGTCCTTCGTGGACTTCGCGGCGCCCTCGAACGACTCCACGTCGGGGGTGCTGCACCCGACCGCGGCCGCAAGGGCGAGGACCATCGACACCAGGAGGCACGCGCGGGTCATGCCGGTCGGTCCTGCACCTCGCGCGCCAGCGCCGGGTGGATCGTGATCGTCTCGGGACCTCAGTCGTCGCCGAAGCACTTGTCGGCGGCGTCGCTGCACGCCTGGTCGTTGTCGCAGGCCTCCCAGCACTTGTCGGCGCACGCTTCGTTGTTGCACTTCTGCTCGCACTCGTCGGCGGCCTTCGCCTTCGGGATCTTGGCGAGGCACGCGACGAGCGCCGCCTCCTCATCGGGCGTGAGCTCGCCGTCGTCGCCGTCCTCGCCGTCGACGCCCGCGCACTGCGCCTTGCACGTGTCGAAGTCGGCGTTGCAGACGCTGGTCTCCTCGTCGGTGCCGCAGACGTCGGTGAAGCACTTCTCCGCCGCCGCGTCGTCCTTCGCGTCCTTCTCGCACTGGAGGACGAGGCCCATCTTCGGCGTGCCCGCGAGGCAGGTGTCGCACGCCTCCTCGCTGCCGGTCGCCGAGGGCGTCTCGCCGTTGCTCGGCTTCGTGGTCGTGCTCGCCGGGCTCTGCTTCTTGTCGGCGCTGTCGCCGTCGTCGTTGTCGTCGTCGCCTTCCTTCTGCTGCGCCGAGGACTTGCCGTCCTTGCCGTCGGGGGGAGGAGCCGAACAACCGACGGACGCGACGAGGGTCGTGAGGGCAAACACGGCGGAGAGGGAGAGGACGGTCGCGATCTTCATCTGAGGGCTCCTTTGGGACTTCGCTCGACTCACGGGGACTTACTGCAGCTCCCGAACCAAGCCGCGCGCAGGCCGGAACCTCGAAAAACGCAGGAAAACCGAGGGATGATCTGGCTCCATGCATTTCAGAGCATGGTGCAAGAGGCGGGAATTCCAGCGCGATCCCGACATGTGAGCATCATGCGCAGGCGCGCCTACTCGTCGTCGCCGCCGGCGCTGACGTAGGCTTCGATCGCGGCGCGTTCGCGCGCGAGGTGCGCGGAGAGAACGTTGCGGAAGCGCGCGTCTTCGACGTGATGCGCCGACCACGTGACGGTGGGGACGAAGCCGCGCACCCGTTTGTGCTCGCCGCCCGCGCCGGGGTTGAACGTGGTGAGCCGCTCGCGGATCGCCTCGTCGACGCCGTGGTAGTAGCAGACGTTGAAGTGGAGGAAGGGGCGGTCGACCTTCGTCCCCCAGTAGCGGCCATAGAGGACGCCGGCCTTCTTCACGTTGAAGGCGCCCGCGACGATGTCGCCGTCGGCGTCGCGCGCGACGGTCCACGCGAGTCGCTCGGCGAAGCGCTGTCGCACGAGCTCGAAGAAGCGCCGATTGAGGTAGCGGCGGCCGTAGAAGTACTTGTCGACGGTCGAGGTGTAGAGGTCGTACATCGTCGCCGCGATGGCGGCGCCGCCCGCGCCGCGGAGCTCTTCTGCCCGGATCGTCTGGATCGTCATTCCATCCAGTGAGGGCTGTTTCCGCTCGCGGCGGATCTGCGTCCGCTTCTTCTGCGGGAGCGTCTTGAGGAAGTCCTCGTAGTCGGCGAAGGGCGCGCCGGCGCGGTTGGACCAGTGGTACTGGACCCCGCAGCGCATCATCATCCCGGCCTGCTCCCAGAGCTCGGCTTCGGCGGGCTCGGGGAAGAGGACGTGCGCGCTCGAGAGCTCGAGCTCCTTCGTGATGGTGCGGAGCGCGTGGGCGAAGACGGCGACCATCTCCGCGCGGTCCTTCGACGGATGCCACAGCACGCGGTGGCCGCTCGCCGGGGTGAAGGGGACCGCGAGGATCAGCTTCGGGTAGTAGGAGAGGCCCATGCGGCTCGCGAGATCGGCCCAGCTCCAGTCGAAGACGAACTCGCCCTCGCTGTTGGTCTTGATGTACGCGGGCGCGGCGGCGACGAGGTCGCCGCCCTCGTAGAGGACCAGGTGGTAGGGGATCCAGCCGGCGCGCTCGCCCACGCACCCCGCCTCCTCGAGCGCGGCGAGCCACGCGTGCTCGACGAACGGCGAAGCGTCGTCGCGCACGAGCGCGTCCCACGCCGCCGCGGGCACGTCGGCGATCTTGTCGACGATGCGGAGCTCTCTCATCAGCTCGCTGCGGCTCACGACGAACGGCGCGTCAGTCGCGCCGGACGAGCGCGAACCATTCGCCGCGCGGCTTGCCGCCTTTGAAGGCCTTGCCGATCGAGACGTGGGTGGAGATCCCGCGCAGGTAGTCGGTCATTCCTCCGTAGACGATGCCGGGGATGAGGCCGGCGTTCTCCACGATCTTCGGCCAGCCCTCCGGCTTCTCCTTCGGGATCTTCGTGTATTCGATGACGAGCTCGCCCTCGTGCTCGCCTTCGCCCTTCGACGCGGTGAAGTAGCCGGGGCCGGCGAACGCGGTGTACGGCTGCACGTTGAAGCCGACGACGACGGAGGGATCGCCGGCGATCTTCGCGAAGCGCTTCTGGAACTTCCCGGGGAGCCCGAGCGCGTTGTGGAGGTCGTGCTGGACCTCGACGAGCGGCTCCGAGATCGGCACGACGTAGTCGACGTCGATGGGGCGGTGGCCTTTCACCGCGTCGAAGATGCGGGACATCTCCTTCTTCGACCACGTGCGCGTCGTGTGGATGCGGCCTTCGTGTCCGAGGCCGTCGAGGATCTCGACGAGGCGCTCCACGTTGACGGTCGGCTCGAGGAACTTTTGGACGTCCATGGCTCGCGCGCGATCACTACCAGCAAACTTGGCCGGACACGAAGGTGGTTGCTTCGATGCGCACCATGACCTACCCGCGAATGCTCCTCGTCGCCGCCGTGTCGCTCGCCGCTCTCGCGGGCTGCGATGCGCCGGGCCTCACATCGAAGAACGCCAAGGCGCCGAACGCGGTCGCGAAGTCCGGCCCGGTCGGCACGACCCAGCTCACGGGCGCGACGATGGCGAAGCCCGCCGCGGCGTTGCCGGCCGTGCAGACGCCGACGGTGTTCTCGCCGGGCCTCTCGGTCTCGGACGTCGTGGCGCGCGAGTGCGGGATCCAGCCGCGCGAGGCCTCGAACCAAACGGTGCCGACCTTCGACTTCGACTCGACCGCGCTCGCGCCGGCGGATCGCGACATGCTCGCGGAGGTGGCGAAGTGCCTGACCGAGGGCGCGCTGAAGGACAAGAACGTCGCGCTCATCGGCCGGACCGACGCGCGCGGCGAGCCCGAGTACAACATGGGCCTCGGCGACTCGCGCGCGAGCGCGGTGCAGCGCTACCTCGTCGACCTCGGCGTCGGCAAGGACCGCCTCCGCGCGACGAGCCGCGGCGAGATCGACGCCACCGGCACCGACGAGGAGGGCTGGGCGCACGACCGCCGTGTCGACATCGAGCTCGCGCTGTAACGTCGCGATGCGTGCTCCCCTCCGACGCTGAATCCACCCCCGGCTCCGACTTCGTTCCCGAGCCGTTGCCGCGCGCCTTCTTCGCGCGCGACGCGCTGGTGCTGGCGCGCGCGCTCATCGGCACCCGTCTCGTCGTGCGGTCCGCGGATCACGTGCAGATTGCACGCATCACGGAGACGGAGGCCTACCGCGGCCCGAAGGACCTGGCGTGCCACGCTCGCGCGGGCCTCACGCGCCGGACGCGGACGCTCTTCGGTCCACCGGGCCACGCGTACGTGTTCCTCATCTACGGCATGTACGACTGCTTCAACGTGGTCGGCGACGCGGAGGGGAGGGGCCACGCGGTCCTCGTGCGCGCGGTCGAGCCCGTGACGGGCATGCCGCCCGGCGTCTCGACCGCGGGCCCGGGTCGTCTGACGCGCGCGCTGGGGATCACGCGCAAGGACGACACCGCGGACCTCGCCGACTCGACCTCCCGCATCTACATCGCCGCGCGGACACGGCGCCCGCGCCTCCGCATCACGCCCCGCGTCGGCGTCGCCTACGCCGGCGAATGGGCCACCCGCCCCTGGCGCTTCCTCGACGCCGACACCCCCCACGTCTCACGCCCTCCCGCCCGCTCGATCGGCCTCGGCTAGGCGCGGCTAGGCGCCACGCATCCAGGAGCCCATCGCCGTGTCTGAGCGCTCCGGCGCTCCGGCGCTCCGGCATCTCGGTCCCTGTCCCGCTCGATCGGCCTCGGCCCACCGCGAAGGGGCCCCAGAAGCGGCCGCTTCAGCGGGCGCGAAGCGCCCCGGCGTCTTCGCCGGGCCGTGTCTGGGGTGGGGGTGTCGGGGGCAACGCCCCCGACGTTGAAGAATACCCTTGCCAGACGACGGCGCGCGTGAGCGTTCCCGGCGTGGTCGCGTCGATGACGAGGCGCAGAGCTTCGCCCTTCTTCGCGCAGGCGGGGCCGCGCGGGGGGACGAGGCCGGCCGCGTCGGCGACTTCGCCGCGTGGGGCGTTGGTCGCGTCCGCGAACCACGCCTTCACTGGGCGGCTCGAGGCGACGAGCGCGCGGAAGCACGTGTCCGCCGCGGACGTGTCGAGCTCCACCGGCGTCGACGCGTCGTCGATCCGCTTCGCCTCGCGCATGAGCGGCGCATCGGTCGCGCCGCGCGCCGCGAGCTCGTCGAGCGACGGCACGTCGGCGCCTGGAGCCGGCGTCATGTCGACGACCCCCGCATCCACGCGGACGGACGGCTGCGCGACCGGCCCCGGCATCGGCCTCCGCGCAGGCGCCCGCGCGCACGCGGCCACGAGAACGACGAATGCAGCGAGCGCGAACGCTCGCGACCGCGCAAAAGCACAACCAAGGTTGTGCTTTTGCCCAACCTTGGTTGTGTTCTTCGCAGGCCCGAGCCCGAGTCGGAGCCCGAGCGCGGTGGCGCTGGAGGCGCGGGCCGGCACGCGCGGCGACGCCGCCGTGGGCGCCGCGGCGCTGGGCGCCGCGGCGTCGGGGGCGCCGCGGCGTCGGGGGCGCTGCGGTCGGGGGCGCTGCGGCGTTGAAGCGCCGCGGCGTCGGGGGCGCCGCGGCGTTGGGGCGCCGCGGCGTCGGGGGCGCTGCGGCGTCGGGGGGCGCTGCGGCGTCGGGGGCCGCGGCGTCGGGGGGCGCTGCGGCGTCGGGGGGCGCCGCGAGCCTCACGCGCGGGGTTGGGGGGCGCTGCGCGTGGCGCGCGGCTCGGGGGCCGCGGCGGCGGGCTCGGCGTCCATGCGGCAGGAGCCCTGGAACTCGACGCCGCGCTCGATGAAGAGGGAAGGCGAGTGGATGTTGCCGATCAGCTTGCCCGGCGCGTGGATCTCGATCGACTCGCTCGCGCGCACGTTGCCGTGGACGATGCCGCCGCGGATGATGACCGTCGCGACGTCGATCTCGGCGTGGATCTCCGCGCCGTCGCCGATGATGAGCGTGTCGTCGCTCTTGATCTCGCCCTTGAACGCGCCGTCGATGCGGACTCGGCCTTCGAAGTAGAGCTTCCCCTCGAAGCGGGTGCCGCGACCGAGGAGTGCCGTGATTTCCGTGGCGGGGAGAGCGTCCATGCGCCGCTCCGCGTAGCAGCGCCGCCCCTGGCTGGCAACCACGTCCGCTTATCGAAGTACGGGTCGAGTCGCGCGGTCGGTTTGTGGACCGCTGGGGCCGCGTGCTCTACTCCCCGTATGAAGCCGCGATTCGTCGTTCCCTCCATCCTCGGCGTCCTCGGCATCCTCGCGTTCACGGTGCCCGGCGCGGCGCAGCAGACGACGCCCGACGTGCTGCCCTCCGGCGACAGCCAGGGCCAGACCGGCGGCAACGGACCCGCGACCGACGAGGGCACCGAGAAGAAAGCGGAGGCCCCCGCGAAGTCGACGAACAACGTCGGCGGCTACGGCTACAGCGACAAACCAGCCGCCGGCGCCGCGCCGCGCGTGCGGTACAAGTCGAGCGGGCCCACCGTCGCGATGCCCGGCTTCGAGCAGACCTCGGACGGCGCGTCCCGCTTCTTCGTGCAGCTCTCCCAGAGCGTGGCGGTCGAGGAGCGACGCGCGCAGGGCAGCGTCACGTACGTGCTCAAGGGCGCGAGCCCGCGCGTCTACAACAACACGAACGCCCTCGTCACCGTGCACTTCAGCACGCCCGTCTCGCGCGCGCGGCTCGTCCCCGCCGGCAAGGACCTCCTCTTCGTGCTCGACCTCCGCGCCGCCGCGTCGCCGACCTACAAGGTGACGGAGACCGCGGACAAAGGCGCCCAGCTCACGATCGAGTTCCCGAAGGGCGACTGGTTCAACGCGCCCGCGATCGAGCCGGAGAAGAGGGCCGTGCGGACGGGTCGTAAGAAGAAGTGACCGCGACGTAACGGGCGCCCTATAAGAGCGCCCGTGCGCACGCGTGCGCTTGCCTTCACCCTCGTCATCTCTGCGCTCTCGTCACTTCCGCGCGCGGCCCTCGCGCGCGACGCGAAGGTCGGCGAAGACGAGACACACGACGGGACCGAGCCGAGCGAGCTCGACCTCGAGCAGGAGGCGTTCGGCACCCACGGCCTCGTCCGCACGCGCGCGGAGTCCGTCAGCTTCGACGCGAAGGAGCGCAGCATCGAGCTCTACGGCGACGTCCGCATCGACGCCGCGCCCTTCCACCTCCGCAGCGATCGCATCCGGCTCGCGCGCACGAAATGGGGCATCGAGGCCGACGGCCGCGGACGGCTCGCGTTCTGTCCCTGCCTCGGGACGCCGCTCACGATCGAGTTCGAGAAGGCGATCGTCGCGCCGCCCGGCGAGCTGTTCCTCAAGAGCCCCAAGCTCGAGGTCTACGGCGTCCCCGTGATGTACCTCCCGTGGTTCTGGATGCGCGGGAGCGAGAAGGTCGGCCTCCTCCCGCCCGACGTCGCTTACCGCGGACAGGACGGCCTCTTCCTCGGCGGCGGCGTGCACCTGCCGTGGCGCGAGCGCGGCGGCGCGAGCGAGGCGCTCGATCTCCGCGCGGGCACGTACGTGCCCGGGAACGTCGGGCCCGGCGTCGTCGTCGACGTCCGGCTGCGCACGCCGCTCGGCCACACGAAGGTGCGCTGGGATCGCCTCGTCGGCGCGAACGCCCCCGTCCTCGACGTGCCCGGATCGAGCCGCGACCGCCGCGCCGACGACGGCCTCGTCGTCGATTCCCGCGGCGCGAGCACCTCCGAGCTCGCGACGGTGGCGTGGGACGCCGACGTCCTCCGCGGTCGCCGCGGCGTCGTCGCGACGACGGACCTCGACACCGCGGCGAAGCCCTGGGACCGCGCGGTCGCGTCCGCGGCGCTGCGTTCGTCGGCGATCGCGGTCGAGAGCGGCATGCGCGCCGTCACGCGCCGCGGCGGCGACCTCACCGCGGTGGAGGCGGTCGGGCCGTTCGCGGCGCTCCGCTCCAGCGGCGCCGCGCTCGACGCGATCGCGTGGGACGCCACCGTCGAAGGCGGCGCGCTCCGCGTCGCCGGCGCCGCGGCCGACCCCACCGCGAGCACCGGCCCCGCCGCCCCTACCGCGAGCACCGCCGCGAGCACCGGCGCCGCCGCGAGCACACCCGACACCGTGAGCTATGCGCGCGCGGAGCTCGGCGCGCTCGTGGCGAAGACGCTCGGACCGATCGCGGCGTCGCTCTCCGCGCGCGGGGCCGGCGACGTGGTCGCGGAGAACGCGCGCACGGGGAGCGACCGGACCGCCTCCGCGCGTCTTCGCTTCGGCGTCCCGTTCGCGCGCGCTTTCACGCCGCCCGATCACGATCCGCACGACCGGAACGATCCGGTGCTCCACGTCATCGAGCCCTTCGCCGAGGCCGCCGTCCTCGACGCGCGCGGCGCCGCGCTCCTCGGCACGCGGCCGGGTCGCGGCGGCGCCGTCGTCCGCGGCACCGCGCCGATCACCGACGCCGGCATCTCTTCCTCTCTCGGTCGCTGGGCGACGCGCGACGCGCTCACCGTCAGCGCGTCCGGCGGCGTCGCGTACGGCGCTCGCCCGACCGCGCTCGTCCGCGCGCGCGCCGCCGCGACGAGCACGTACGCCGGGATCGACGCCGAGAGCGGTCTCACGACCGACGGCAGCGCGGTGGTCGGCCGCGCCCGCGTCGGCCGCGCCGACGGCGTGCGCTTCGTCGCGAACGTCGCGACCCGAACCGGTCTCGACCCCGTCCTCGCTCGCGCTCTCACCGACGCGCCGCTCGAGCCTGCCGCGGGCTTCCTCGCGCGGCGCGGCACCACCGGCGGCGCGACCGCGGTGATCCCGTGGATGCACGCGCTCACGACCTCCATCGGCGCGGACGCCGACGCGACGACGCGTGAGCTCGTCGCCGTGCGCGGCGGCTTCGATCTGCGCGATCGCTGCGGATGCGTGACCCTCCACGCGAACGGATCGCACCGCGTCGGACGCGACGGCGTCGACGTGTGGATCACGCTCGATTTCGCGGCGCCGTAGTCGCGCTCACAACTTTTGTTGCAAGCGACTTTCGGCTTCACGTCTTGTCCTTGCGGGCACCTGGTCACGGTGCGATTCACAGAGGATGAAAGGCGATCAAAAGGTCATCGACCTGCTCAACGAGGTCCTGCTCGGCGAGCTCACCGCGATCAACCAGTACTTCTTGCACGCGAAGATGTGCCAGAACTGGGGGTACGAGCGGCTCCACGCGAAGATCCGACACGAGTCGATCGACGAGATGAAGCACGCCGACATGCTCATCGAGCGGATCCTCTTCCTCGAGGGTCTCCCGAACCTCCAGAAGCTCGGGAAGCTCAACATCGGGCAGACCGTCGTCGAGATGCTCAACAACGATCTCGCGATCGAGCGCGTCGCGATCCCGCTCCTCAACAAAGGCATCGAGCAGTGCCGCCAGGTCGGCGACAACGGGAGCGAGGACCTCCTGAAGCGCATCCTCGTCAGCGAGGAGGAGCACGTCGACTGGCTCGAGGCGCAGCTCGATCAGGTGAAGCAGCTCGGCGAGGCCCTCTACCTCTCCCAGCAGATTCGCGCCTAAAAACGCACATTATGCGACGCTGCCTAACTTATTGAAATTGCTTGCGACGACGGCTCACCTGCGCGTCGTCGCTCACGTCCGGCCTTGATTTGAAAACGACTTTCATTATGCTTCTCACCTATCGATGTACGTCTGCGTTTGCTTGGCCGTCTCCGACACTGCCGTCCGTGAAGCGATCGGACAAGGTTGCCACACGCGCCACGCGGTGACGCGCGCCTGCGGCGCCGGCGGTGACTGCGGCGCCTGCCACGGCATGATCGAAGACCTGATCGAGGACCACCTCGAGGCCGCCGACGCGTCCGGCCCGCAGCTCGTCGCCCACGCGCAGCTCCTCCCCGAGACCGCGCTCGTCCGCACCCGCGCGGCCTGACCGTCAGAAGCTCAGCACCCCGACGACCGCGAGCGCCCCGCCCGTGAGCGCGAGCGCGACGTCTTGCGCGCGGAGGAGCTTCGCGCGGATCGAGCGCGCGGCGCCGAGGGCGAAGAGGAGCGCGCCCGTCGCGACGACGGCGAAGAACGTCGTCGACGGGACCGGGCTCGGGGCGAGGACGCTCCGCAGCCGCTCCTCCGTCGCGGCCGGCGAGGTCGTGCCCGCCGCCGCGCTCATCGCGTCGATGCGATGCTGGAGCCGCGCGATCTCCTGGTCCGCGCGCTCGCGGCGTGAGTCGTTCGTGTCGAGCCACGCCGCGGTGAGGGTCGCGGCGCGAACGGCTTGCCACGCGAGGACCGCGGTGGCCGGGTCCGCCTTCGACTCCGCGTCGCGCGCGATGGCGTAGAGCTTCGCGTACCCGAGCTCCGGCGCCTCGCACCACGGGCAGCGCGCCTGGGCGGCGGCGCGGGCATGGACGATCGCCTCGACGCGATCGCCGCGGACGAGCGCGGCGCTCGACTCCGCGAGCGAGCGACGGCCGTCGCGCGCGCGGCTCCACCACGCCGTCGCGAGGACCACGAGCGCGAGGACGAGCGCACCGAGCACCGTCGCGAGCGGACGCGTCACTGGAAGTCCCGGCGCCGGAACACGATCGCGCTGAGGACGAGGAGCACGACCGCGTAGAGCGCCGCGTTGAGCCAGGCGCTCGCGACGTAGGTCGGGAGATGGATCGTGGGGACCTGCCCGAGGAGGACCGGCCGCGGCGGGACGTAGAGGTTCAGGTTGGGGAAGACCTTCGCGAGGACGATGCCGATCGCGCGCACCGTCTCGCCGAAGACGCGCGCCGGCAAGTTGCCGAGCGTGTCGGCGCTCCGGCCGATGAGGAAGACCATCACCGTGAAGATCGCGGTGAGGAACGGCGACGAGAACGACGAGAACAGCGTCGCGATCGCGGCGACGATGACGACCTCCGCGAGGGTGAGGAGCGACGAGACGACGAGGAGCTGCCGCTCGCCGCCCGCTCCGCTCGCGAGGAAGGCCATCACCACGAACGCCACGAGCGCCCAGGGCAGGACGAGGTACACGCGCGTCCGCTTCGCGCGCCACAGGCCGACGCCGAGGAGGACGAGGAGGCCGCCCGCCGCGCCGAGCGTCGCGCCGACGTGCGCGCCCGATTGCACCGCGAGGATCCCGAGGACCGACGCGCCGTCGATCGCGACGAACGCGAGGAGGACGGAGAGGATGCCGAGGTACTTGCCGACGACGTACTCGTGCCGGCGCAGGCGCCGCGTGAGGATCGGGAACACCGTCTTCAGCTCGAGCTCGCGGTAGAGCGAGGTCGCGCCGAGGATGACCGCGACGAGGACGGAGAACGCCGAGATCCCGGCCGCGCCGAGGTCGGCGACGATGCGCATCTCGTCGCGGATCGACATCGTCGCGATGACGAGCGAGTAGGCGCTCACCGCGAGCGCGGCGGCGAGGAGCCCGAAGAGGACGCGCGCGCGCACCGCCTCTCGGTAGGTGTTCATCGCGATGGCGAAGACGCGTCCGAGCATGCTCACGTCAAAACGATGCGTACGCGGGGACCGATCGAGACGTGGAGCGCCCCGTCGCACGCGTGCAGATCGCCGTCGACCATGTAGCGGATCGGCGTGCGCGAGCGGATGACGAGGTGGCTCGTGACGGCCTCGAAGGTGTGCCCCGGCCGCATGGGCTGGGCGCGCCAGATGCGCGGGAGCTGCGACACGAAGCCGAGCGGCGACGTGTGGATGCCGAGGACGTGGAACGTGTTCGGCGTCTCGGCGTAGCGGTAGAACGGCCGGAAATTCAGGCCGATCTGGTCGATCGTGCCGCCCGCGATCGCGAGGTAGCTCCGCTCGCTCCAGACCGTGCCGTCCTCGAGCTCGACCCACCCGTCGAAGGGCGCGGCCATGCGCTTGATCATCTCGCCGCCGACCGCCGCGCTCGCGATGCCGCGCGCGAGCGTCTTCGCCGCGATGAGCGGGTTCGGGGGCTGGCCCTTGCCGTACGCGTAGTACTCCGCGAGGTAGCCGGGGACGACGCCGGTGCCGAAGTTGAAGCCGTACTTCTTCGCGAGCGCGGGCGCGCGCATCGAGGCGGGCGGCCGATCGCTCCCGCGGTTCGTGCCGCGCTCGGCCTCGAGGCACATCACGTGGCGCTCCACCCCCGCGAGCGGCTCCGCCGCGCGGCGCACGTAGGCGCGGCACAAGCGCTCGAGGAGCCCCTCCGGCTTTCCGCGCGGGACGCCGCACGCGTTCGCGACGGTGTTCATCGTCCCGCCGCGGAGGAACGCGATGCGCGGGAGCGCGTTGCCCGCGTAGACGTCGAGGAACCCGGTGATGGTGGTGCCGTTCGTGCCGTCGCCCCCGCTGATGCCGAGGACGTCGATGTCGAGCTTCCGGAAGTCCTCCGCCACGCGGTAGAGCTCGTCGATCGAGCCCGCTTCGCGGATGACGCCCTGGTCGCCGAGCGTCTTCGCGAGCCGCCGCGCCGCCCGCGGATCGCGCAGGTTCCGGCCGCTCTTGGGGTTGAAGATGACGCCGATTCCGGGCACCGCCGCCAGGGTGACCGCCGGTGGGGCTTCCGTCAAGCGAACGGCGCTCCTATGACTCGTACCCATGAGCGGAGTGAGAACGACGGATCGCACGGGAATCGTCCTACGCGGCAAGGACCGCGTGGCCTGGCTCAACGGCCTCGTCACCTGCGACCTCGCGAAGCTCGCGCCCGATCAGGCCGCCTACGGCCTCGTCGTCGAGAAGAAGGGCCGCATCCAGGCCGATTTCTACGCCGTGCCCGGCCCGGACGCGCTCGCGCTCCTCGTCCCGGCCGCGCTGCGCGACGAGCTGATGACGACGCTCGATCACTACCTGATCATGGAAGACGTCGAGCTCACCGCGGAGGAGCTCACGCTGTTCCTCGTGCAAGGCGCGCCGGACGCGGCCGCGCCGTTCGCCGGGAGCCTCGAGGTGCTCGGCCAGCCCGGCCGCGCGCTCGCGGTGCCCTTCGCCGAGGCCGACGCGCTCGCGGCGAAGCTCGCGCTCGACGACGAGGCGACGTGGGACGCGCGGCGCATCGAGCACGGCCTCCCGCGCTTCGGGGTCGAGTTCGACACCACGCTCTACCCGCAGGAGGCCTCGCTCGAGAAGCTCGCGGTCTCCTTCGACAAGGGCTGTTACCTCGGGCAGGAGGTCGTCTACATGCTCGAGAACCGCGGCCACGTGAAGAAGAAGCTCGTGCCGCTCGACATCGAAGGCGACCTCCCCGCGAAGGGCGACGCGGTGACGACCCCGGAAGGCGCCGCCGTCGGCGACGTCAAGAGCGCCGCCATCGGCCCCACCTCCGGCAAGCCCGTCGCCATCGCGATGGTCAAATGGTCCCAATCAAAACCCGGCACCGAGCTCCGGATAGGCCCCCACCCCGCCCGCGTCCGCGGATAACCCAACACCGAGAAGGCCCCAGCAGCTCTGCGCCCACTCCGCCCCAACGAGAACGGGCCCCAGAAGCGGCCGCGAATGCGGGCGCGAAGCGCCCCGAGCGCTCCGCGCGAGGGCCGTGTCTGGGGTGGGGGTGTCGGGGGCGAAGCCCCTGACGTTGAGAACCCTCAAAGCTTGCGGTCGAGCCTGAAGTGGTTGCCGGTGGCGCCTTCGACCGGTGCGAGGGGCGTGACCTTCAGCATCTCGAGGGCCACTTCCTTGATGCGTCCGTCCTTGCCGAGGCGGATGTGGAGGCGATCGCCGTCGCTCTTCACGACCTCGCAGCGACCGAACGCGAAGTGCTCCACCACGTCTCCGGCGTCGGGGTAGACCTGCTCGTCCTCTTCGACCGGCGGACGAACGGGCTTCAGCGGGAGCGCGGGCGCGCTGAACGTCGGCGACGGCTTGGGCTTCGCGACGTCCGGCTCGCTCGGCGGCACTGGAGGAGGCGGAGGCGGCGCAGCGACAGGCGGCGGCGCGGCGACGGGCGCCGGCGCGGACGGGGCGGGGGCGGGGAGCGCGGGGGACGACGGCGCGTTGACGGCGAGCGAGCCGAGGTAGCCGCCTTCGCGCGTGGCGGTCACGTCGTCGAGCGCGATCGCGAGGCCGTCCGCTGCCTTCACGCGCGCGGAGACGATCTCGCCCGCGAGCGTCTCGAGGCCGTTGTCGGTCTCGCGCGCGAGCACCGCGCGGAGCGCGCACGAGACGTCGCCGCCGGCGAGGCCGATGCTCCCTTCGATCGCGATCGCGTGGAGCGTGCCGGTGAGCTTGCGCGCCGGGCCGGCGCCGGCGCGGAGCTCGACGTCCTCGAGGACGGCGCTCGCGCGGAGCCAGCCCGCGAGGACGACCTCGTCGCGCAGCTTCGCGAGGAGGTCGTCGGGGAGGCGGGCGCCGGCCTCGAGCCGGAAGAGGAGATGGCGGGCGTTCGATGTCGTCACCGTCGTCATTTCGTCGATTCTCCGGGAAGCGGCGCGCAGCCAGGCCGTTCGTAGCCGGGCACACCTTTCGTTCGCGGGCAGGGATCGTTGCGGTCGGGGATCGTGTCGCGATCGCTGTCGCGGCGCAGCGGCGCGTACGACACGCCGAGGACGAAGCGGAAGCGCGGCACCGTGATCGGATCGTCCGTGATCGGGATCGGCCCGCCGCCGCCGGCGTAGAAGGAGATGTCGCCCGCGAGGAAGGGCGCGCTCCGGAGGCCGGCGAGCCACTCCGCGGGGGCGATCGTGCGCGACGGGGTGAAGCTCGTCGCGCGCTGCTCGGGGAGGTTCGAGTAGACGCGGCCCTCCGCGAGGAACGAGAGGAGCTCCTGCGGGAGGATGTCGACCCCGGCGCCGAGCGCGGCGGTGACCTGCGTGCCGACGCGCGCGCCCGCGAGCTCGGCGATCGGCCGGATGCGCGCGCCGACCTCGGTCCCGAAGAACAGGCGCGACACGCGGTAATCGGCGGAGATGCTCGGGGCGTACACGACGGTGCGCTCGCCGGCGAAGTCTCGGTTGTCGCCGATCGGCGCGGTCATGATCATGCGCGCCGCGAGCGACCAGCTCCGGCCCTTGCCGCCCTCCTCCACCGCGACGTCCGGCGCGACGCGCGCGCGCGGGACGATCGCGTACGCGAGGCCGAAGCGCATGTCGCGGACGGCGGTGTCGCGGAGCGAACGACCGCCGGTGATGGAGCTCGTGCCGGCGCCGTTCTGCACGAGCGTGACCGGCGCGGCGACGTCGAGCTCGAGCTGGTCGGTGATGCCGTAGGCGAAGAGGAAATTCGCGTTGACCTGGTCGTCGACCGCGTACTGGCTCGTGCCGACCTGGAGCGTGCCGTCCGGCGTGACCCCGGTGACGCCGGGCGTCGGCGCGTTGAGGAGGATCGGGCGCGAGAGGTAGGTCGCGACGAGGCCGAAGCCGACCTGTCCGCTCGTGACCGTCTCGGTGCCGCCCACCGCGACGAAGCGCTGCGGACCGGCGTGCGGCCATAGCGTGTCGGAGTTGATGCACGTGCTCATCGTGGGGTTCGAGCACTGCTGCGCAGAGGCCGCGTTTTCGCTCACGACCTCCGTCACGACGAAGAGCGCTCCTGTGATCGCGGCGGCGCGCGAGAAGGAGGACGGCATGAGCGGGGCGCACCATAGCAGAGTTGACTCCGCGGCCTCATTGGGAAAAGACCGTCCTTCCATGGCGCCTCCTCCCGACCCCGCGATCCGTGCACCCCTCTCCGAGGGCGAGCCGCTCCTCCTCGCGAGCGCGTCGCCGCGGCGGCGCGAGATCATGAACCAGATCGGGATCCCGTCCCTCGTCTCGAAGATCGACGTCGACGAGGACGTGCGCGCGGGCGAGTCGCCCGACGCGTACCTCGTCCGGATCGTCCTCGCGAAGCTCGCGGCCGCGAGCAAGCCGTTCGCGCAGGGCGGAGGGGTGAAGCGCGGAGACACGCTCCAGGCGGTGAACATCGCCTCCGCGGCGGGCGCGGTCCTCGTCGCGGACACGTCCGTCATCGACGACGGCGCGATCCTCGGCAAGCCCGCCGACGACGCCGAGGCCGAGGCGATGATCGCGCGGCTCGCGGGGAAGACGCACGAGGTCTGGACGCGCTTCGCGATCGGGGCGCCGGAGTCTCCTGCGCGCGCGCTCCACGAAGAGACGGTAAAAACGAAGGTGACGTTTCGCGCGCTTTCATCGGAACAGGTCCGGGCCTACGTCGCGAGCGGCGAGGGGAAGGACAAAGCCGGCGCCTACGCGGTGCAGGGGCGCGGCGCGGCGCTCGTGTCCCGCATCGACGGCTCGTACTCCAACGTCGTCGGCCTCCCCGCCTGCGAGGTCGTCGTCGCGCTCGAGCGCCTCGGCCTCTGGATCTGATGCCCTCCGTCCTCCAGCGAACCCGTTTCGCTGGAAACCGGGGGGCGCGGCGCGACGCGCTCCGCGTCTTCGTGGTCGCGCTCGCGGTCCGGCTCGCGGTCGTCGCGTGGGCCGCGGCGCGCATCCCCGCCGCCGCGGACGGCGTGTACTACGACAAGGTCGCGACGCGCATCGCGGAGGGGCACGGCTACACGTGGCTCTGGCCCGACGGCGTCGTGACGTACGCCGCGCACTACCCGGTCGGATACCCCGCGCTCGTCGCGCTCGGCTATTTCCTCTTCGGCGCGAAGCCGGTCGTCGCGATGGTCCTCAACGCGCTGCTCGGCGCGGGGTCGGGCGTCGCGGCGTGGTCCCTCGCGCGGCGGGCGACGGCGGCGCGGCTCGCGCTCGCGGCCGGGCTCGCGGTCGCGCTCCACCCCGCGCTCGTGCCGTACACGCCGGCGGTCATGACGGAGGGGCCGACCGCGGCGCTCCTCGTCATCGCGGGCGCGCTCGCGGCGTCGGGGCGGCTCGTGCCGACGGGGATCGTCCTCGGCGTCGCGGTGCTCGTGCGCCCGCAGTCGCTCGTGTTCGCGCCGGTGCTCGGCGCGCTCGCGGCGTGGGAGCTGCCGTGGCGGAAGCGGCTCGTGAGCGCGGCGCTCGTCTCGTCGATCGTGCTCGCGTGCTGCTTGCCGTGGACGGCGCGGAACTGCGCGCGGATGGAGCGGTGCGCGCTCGTCAGCGTGAACGGCGGCTGGAACCTCGCGATCGGGACGCAGACCGAAGACGGCGCGTGGCGCGAGATCGTCGTGCCGGACGAGTGCAAGGAGGTCTTCCAGGAGGCGGCGAAGGACGAGTGCTTCGGCGCCGCCGCGCGCCGCGCCATCGTCGCGGCCCCGGGGCGCTGGCTCGCGCACGTGCCGGCGAAGCTCCACGCGACGTTCGACTACTTCGGCGCGGCGCCGTGGTACTTGCATACTGCAAATTCATCCGAGTTCACCTACGACGCGAAGGTGCGCCTCGGCACGGTCGAGACGGTCGTGTCGCGCGTGCTCCTCGTCGCCGCGCTCGTCGCGATGGCGCGGCTCGGCGCGATCGGGCGCGCGCCGGCGCGGGCGGTCCAGGTCGTCGCGCTCCTCGGCGCGGCGTCGGCGTTCACCGTGCACGCGTGGCCGGCGTACCTCGTGCTCGGCGCGCTCGCGCTCGCGCGGTGGCGCGGACCGCTGCTGCTTCCTTATTCGGGTGCGGTGCTGCTCGCGACCGCGGCGACGCACGCGGTCTTCTTCGGGGCGGGGCGCTACGGGCTCGTGGTCGTGCCGTTCGTCACGGCGCTCGCGTTCGTGCGCAAGGCAGACCTTGCGGCGGGCGAGGGGCCGACGCATGCTGGGGCGGTCGACGCCGTACAGGCGATCGCCGGTCCGGAGCCTCACGGCCGAGGACGGGAGGAAAGTCCGAGCTCCACAGAGCGCGATGCCGGGTAACGCCCGGTGGCGGGAACGCCAAGGAAAGTGCAACAGAGAGAGACCGCCCGGCCTGCTTCGGCACGTCGGGTAAGGGTGAAACGGCGGGGTAAGAGCCCACCGCGTCCACGGTAACGGGGACGGCAGGGCAGACCCCATCGGGAGCAAGGCCACGTAGGCGGGCATGCCCGATCCGCAAGGTGAGGGTGGAGGACGGCTCGTTCGAGCCCGCGGGTAGGCTGCTCGAGGTCGGCAGCAATGACGACCCTAGAGGAATGATACGCCGCCGCGGCGGGGGCGACCCCGCCACGGAACAGAACTCGGCTTACGGACGACGTCGACCACGAGGGCCCCGCGAGGGGCTCTCGCGCTTTGTGCGGGCGGCTCGTCACTCGGTCCGAGCTTGGACGCGTACGTCGCCGAGCTCGAGCGTCTCGCCCTGCGTGAGGTCACGGCAGCAGAGCCTCCCTCGCGCTGCCAACGACTTGACCTCCCAGCGCTCGCTCGGCTTCGTGGTGAGGATGTACTCTTGCCGCGGGACGTCGAAGAGCTCGAAGGCGCCGTCGCTGTCCGTGACGGTCGCGAAGCGGAGCGGAGCGAACTCGCAAGGCGGGCTCGGTCCTCTCGTGTCCCGCTTCATCGTCCACTCCAATCGCTCCGAGGCCTTCGCGCCGGAGCGAGGCCGCGGCTCGTACGCCTGGGACGCGCAGAGCTCGACCTTCGTGTGGGCGCCCGCCTTCCCGTCGACGATCAATTTCCCGCGAATCGTCCCGCGGACGCCCACGGGCGGGACGTCGGGCAGGGCCGGCCCTCCTTGATGGACGGCGATGCTCGAGGGCGCGGCGGGCAGCACGCCGACGGGCCAGCGCTGGAGCACCTGGCCCTTTCGCGAAAGGACGAAGACGCCGCTTTCGCCCCCGAGCCACAGGCGCTCCTGTCCGTCGAACGCGATGGCCGTTACGTCCTCCGGTCGGACCGAGGTGTCGAGGACGTCGACGGTGCCGTCGGCGTCGACGACGACGATCGCGTCACGGGTGACGAGCGGCAGGGATCCCTTCGGGGAGACACCACCAGCAGCGAGCACGAACGCGGTCGGAGGGAGCTCGACCTTCCGCCACGCGCCTCCGTCGCGTCTGGTGACGGAGGCGCTCATCACGACATAGAACTCGCCGCCTCGTCCGGCCACGAAGCCGCGGATCTGGTCGTTCGCCAGGAGAGCCGTGAGCTCCTCGACGACCTTCCACGTGTCGCCTTCACGACGGTAGACGCGTCGGGGCTCGTCGAGCCAGCGCGCGAGGAAGACGGTGCCGTCCGGCGCGACGCCGACGTCGTTGGCCTCGGGGCTCTCCAGCTTCGTCACCTTCTCGCCGTCGAGGATCTGAAGGCCCTCGTCGAGCATCCAGACCTTGCCGTCGGGGGCGACCGCAGCAGAGCTCCACGTTACGGGGAGCTCCGTCATGTGGCCGTCGCGCACGCGCACGCCGGGCTTGCGCACGCCGCTCGCGCCGTAGAGCGTGCCGTCCGGCGCGAGCTGCAGCTTCAACTTGATGTGGACGTTCACCGGGAGCTCTTTCAGCGTCCCGTCCTGGACGATGACGATCCCCGCGTCCGTCGCGAAGTAGGCCGGCCCGCTGTTGGACGCCGCGGGGCCAGCGTCTCCCGTCGAAGCGCCGGGCGACTTGCAGCCGGCAAATCCGGCGAAACCGATCGCGAGCGCGAGCAGCCATCCACGCATCCAAATTTCCCCTACCACATGGCTTTGGCTGGATCGCGTGGGAACCACTGACTGGGGTCCTCACGGATTTTCGCGGAACGGACACCGAATTTCGCAATGATTTTCACGTTGCAAAACGCTCCTGCGTCAAAACGAGCTGTTCAGTAATTGAGACGGGAGCTTTCAGGATCCGCGACGTAAGAACCCCGCGCCGATGACGCGCCTCACCGCTCTCTCCGCCGTTCTGATGATCGGGGCCGTCGCCGCGTGCTCCGCGGGGGAGGGCGAGAAGGTCGGGTCGAGCGAGGCGGACCTCTGGTCGAGCCAGCGGCCCGGCATGGGCGCGAGCATCTACGACGGCGGCGTCAGCTTCCGGCTTTGGGCGCCGAACGCGCGGCGCGTCTGGGTCGTGGGCGACTTCAACGGCTGGTACCCGGAGGCGAACGAGCTCGGCAACGAGTTCAACGGGAACTTCTCGGGTGACGTGGCGGGCGCGCACCGCTGGCAGAAGTACAAGTACGTGATCGAGGGGCCCGACGGCTCCCGCTTCTGGAAGTCGGATCCGCGCGCGGGCCGCGTCGAGAACTCGAACGGGTCGAGCATCATCCACGACCCCGGCGCGTACTGGTGGCACGACGGCGGCTTCCACACGCCGAGCTTCCGCGACCAGATCATCTACGAGATGCACGTCGGCACGTTCACCTCGCCGTTCGGCGGCGTCGGCGGATGGAAGAGCGCGACCGAGAAGCTCCAGTACCTCGCCGAGCTCGGCGTGAACATGATCCAGGTCATGCCCGTGGCCGAGTTCCCGGGCGATCGATCGTGGGGCTACAACCCGTCGTTCCCGATGGCGCCCGAGAGCGCGTACGGCACGCCGGAGGAGATGAAGGCGTTCGTCGACGCCGCGCACCAGAAGGGGATGGGCGTCATCATCGACGTCGTCGCCAACCACTGGGGCCCGAACGACTTGCCGATGTGGTGCATCAGCGGCGAGTGCCTCGGCAACGGCGGCCCGTACTTCTACACCGACTGGCGCGCCCAGACCCCGTGGGGCCACACCCGCCCCGACTACGGCCGCCCCCAGGTCCGGGACTACATCAAGGACATGGCCCAGATGTGGCTCCACGAGTACCACGCGGACGGCCTCCGCTGGGACGGCACGAAGTGGATGCGCACCGCGAGCGGCGACGGCACCGACGACCTCGGCAACGCCGGCCTCGACATGCTCAAGTGGATCAACGAGAGCGTCGCGAGCCAGCAGCCGTGGAAGCTCAAGTCGGCGGAGGACTTCGGCGGGCACGACTGGCTCACGAAGCAGACGAGCTGGGGCGGCGCCGGCTTCGACTCGCAGTGGGACGGCGAGTTCGTGCACCCCGTGCGCGAAGCGCTCATCAAGCAGGAAGACGGCTGGCGCGACATGTACCGCGTGAAGGGTGCGATCGAGCACAGCTTCAACGGCCAGGCCACGCAGCGCATCATCTACACCGAGAGCCACGACGAGGTCGCGAACGGCGAGGCGCGTCTGCCGGAGCGCATCTGGCCGGGCAACGCGAACAGCTGGGCATCGCGCAAGCGCTCCACGCTCGGCGCGGCGATCATGTTCACGAGCCCGGGCATCCCGCTCATGTTCATGGGGCAGGAGTTCCTCGAGGACGGCTGGTTCAGCGCCGAGGACCCGCTCGACTGGGCGAAGGCCCACAACTATCACCCGATCACGCAGCTCTATCGCGACCTCGCGCACCTCCGTCGCAACTGGCACGACAACACGCGCGGCCTCCGCGGCGATCACGTGAACGTGTTCCACGTGAACAACGGCCAGAAGGTCATCGCGTACCACCGCTGGGACCAGGGCGGTCCGGGCGACGACGTCGTCGTGGTCGCGAACTTCTCGGGGCAGTGGCTCTCCGACTACCGCGTCGGCTTCCCGCGCTTCGGCATGTGGCGCGTCCGCTTCAACAGCGACTGGAACGGCTACTCGAGCGACTTCGGCAACACGCCGACGCTCGACACCGACGCCGTCGGCGGCGGCCAGGACGGCATGCCGAACAGCGCGAGCTTCCAGCTCGGCCCGTATTCGGTCGCGATCTTCTCGCAGTAACGCGCGTATCCTCGCCCGATGAACGTGGGGTCCCCGCCGGCGCCGAGGTCGCCGGCCACCGCTCTCGTCGCGCTGCTGCTCGCGATCGCGGGCTGCGTCGTGTTCCCGCTCGTCGCGGTCGGCTGCGGGCTCTTCCTCCGCGGCGACGCCGGCGTCACGGCGAGCTTCGTCGCGATCGGCCTCGGCGCCGTCGCGGTCCTCGTGTCGGGCGTCCTCGCGATCGTCGCGCTCGCGCGCGGGGCAGGGAAGGCGATGCCGATCGTCGCGCTCGCGCTCGACGTCCTCAGCATCCCCGCCGGCATCATCGCCGCGGGCTTCGCGTTCCTCTTCGCGAGCAGCGGCGTGCACGGTCGCCCGTTCCGGAAGGGGAAGGAGGCGCTCCGCACACCGACGGAGCGCGGCGACGCGTGGTCGGCGGACGGTCCGCGGCCGCGCGTGGAAGGTCTCGCGCCCGAGGTCCGCGCGGAGCTCGCGGAGGGCTGGCTCGCGGACGCGTCGCTCGAGCACGCGTCGGTCGCGGCGTTCGGCGCGCTCGCGCTGGACCTCGTCGCGCTCGGCGCGCCGCCGGCGCTCGTGCGGCGCGCGCACGAGGCCGCGATCGACGAGATCGAGCACGCGCGGCTCTGCTTCGCGCTCGCGAGCGCGTACGCGGGGAGGTCGCTGACCGCCGCGCCGTTCCCGGAGGTCGTCGCGCCGCGCGCTCGCGAATCGGCGCGCGAGCGGCGGCGGCGCGTGGCGATCGAGACCGCGGTCGACGGCTGCGTCGGCGAGGGCGCCGCGGCGGCGGTCGCGCGCTCCGCGGCGGCGGTCGCGACCGATCCGGTCGTCCGCGACGTGCTCGCGCGCATCGCCCGCGAGGAGCAACGACACGCCGACTTCGCGTGGGACGTCCTCGCGTGGTGCCTCGCCGTGGGCGACGAGGAGCTCCGCGCCGCGGTCGAGCAAGCGCTCGCCGCCCGCGCGGAGGCGCCCGCGGTCTCCGCCTCCGCTCGCGACGCGCTCGCCGCGCACGGTCGCATCGACGAGCGCGCGTGGCGCGCCGCGCGGGCCCGTGTCCAGACGTCCGCCGTCGACCGCGTCGTTCAGGGGCAGTAGACCTGCACCGGGTACGATTCGGCGATGTTGCATTGCGAGGGGCACCCCGCGTTCTGGCAGAGGTCGCCTCTCCAGCAGCGCGCCGGCCCCGACGGTTCGAGGGACCGCATGAAGGCGCACGTGTAGCCCTCCGCGCAGGGACGGTTCCCGTCGCACTCGGGACCGAGCCCGCCGGTGTCGCGGGAGCTGCACGCGTAGCTGAGCTCCTTGTTCGGTCCGGTGCCGTACGCGAAGCGGCCGGTGAAGGTCGTGCCGGCGAGCTGGTTCACGATCGTGTTGTTGCGATCGAGCTGAAGGAGCTGGTGCGACGGGTTCTTCGTGCCGTGGAAGATGTCCATGACGAGCGCGCGGCCTTCGAACTCGCCGTCGAGCATGTTCGCGATGACCTTGTAGTCGCCTTCCTCGAAGGCCTGAACGCCGCCCGACTTCACCTCGAGGATGGCGCTCTTCTCGATCGCGCCGCCGGGCGTGGTGCGGAGCTCGACCTGACACGCGACGTCGAAGGGCACCGCCTGCCCGCCGGACGGCCGCGCCTCTGCGCCGGCCACGCCGCAGGTGTACTGCATCTCCTGCTGCAGATAGACGAGCCCCGTGAAGCCGTGGTCGCCGAAGAACGGCGCGCTCGGCCGCTCGTTCTTCGCGACGCGGTACTGCTGGACGACGTCGCTCTGCGGCGTCGTGATCGTGAGGAGCGAATCGCTCGCCGCGTCCGCCGCCGGCCCGAACGCGACCTCGAGCTTGTAGGGGAACTCGCCGTTCGGGAAGTCGACGGTCTGCGCGACCGTGCCGTCGCTCCGGACCTTGACCTTCTGCTCCTCGAACTCCGAGCTCGCGGTGAGCCGGTGATAGAACGTGCACTCGATGTCGTAGGGCCCGGTCGGCGTGCTGCCGCCGCCCCCGCCGGCGTCCTGCCCCGCGCCCGCGCCGAGGTTTCCGCTCGTGGCCCCGAGGTTGACGCCACCGGTGCAAGCCGCGACGAACGCGAACGCGGCAAATCCAAGCATGTTTCGAAGCATCGTCATCGCCTCCGTCCTGTCATGGGGCTACCGGCCCGGTTCGATCACGAAATCGTCGTCACTCCGTGAGCGAGCGGAGGCGCTTCGCGTGCGGTCCCGACGGATCGCGGGCGAGGAGCTCGTCCGCCAGCTTCTTCGCCGCGGGCTTGTCTCCGCGCGCGACGAGGGCCTCCACACGGAGGACGCTCGCTTCGGTGCGGAGGGGGCCGTTCGCGAACGTCGCGTCGTGACGATCGAGGAGCGAGAGCGCGAGCGCGGTGTCGCCGGCGCCGAGGGCGCGGCGCGCGTCGTCGATCAGTCGCGTCTCACGCGCGAGCGGCGACTCGGTCGCCGCCGCGAGCGTCGGCTCCGCGCCAGCGAGCGTCGGCGACGGCGCAGCACGCGCCGGCGAGGGACGAGACGCCGGGCTCGCCGTCGTGACGACGGCTGTCGGGGCGGTCGCGCTCTGCCCTACGCCGGCGCGTGCGCCGGCCGCCGTCGGGGCGGGGGCGGGCTCCACGGGGCGCGCCGTCGGTCCGCCCGCGCGCACGGCGGGGGCGGCGGACGGTGTGACGGGTACCATCACCGTTTCCGTTTCCGTCACCGGCTCCTCCGGTGAGGCCGTGCGCTGTGCGACGATCGCGCCGCCGCCCGCTACTGCGACGGTGACCGCGCTCACCGCGACGACCTTCGTCCAGAGACCCGCGCCGGCGAGCTTCGCCGTCGTCGCGGCGGCCTTCGTGGTGACCGCGGTCGTCGCGGCGGCGGCGCCGACCGCGAGGCCGAGCGCCGCGGCGGTGCGCTCGCGGGAGTGCTTCGTCGGCGCGTCGGCGCGCGCCGAGCCGAGGAGCTTCTCGGCGAGGTCGTCGTCTTCGAAGAGGCGCTTCGGATCGGTCACGTCACGGCTCCTTTCGCGCGCAGCTTCTCGAGGCGTGCCTTGAACTCCTCGCGCGCTCGACGGAGGCGCGAAGCGACGGTCCCGCTCGGGATCTCGAGCAGCGTCGCGATCTCGGACGTCGTCATCTCCTCGATCTCGTAGAGGACGAACACGGTGCGGAGGTCGAGCTCCATCGCGTCGAGGATCCGGTCGAGGACGGCGCGGGCGTCCTTCTGCTCGATGATCTCGTCGGGGCGGGGTCCGCCGGGGAGGTCGTCGCCGGCGTCGGCGTGGGGGATCTCGCGCCGATACGCGGCGCTCCGGCGGATGTCGGACGCCACGCGCAGCGCGGTCCCGAAGAGGAAGCTCCGCTCGCTCGCGGGCGGGACGTCGTCGATCCTGCCCGCCGCGACGAGGAAGACCTGCTGCGCGGCGTCGTCGGCGCGATCGGCGCTGAGGCCGAGCCGGCGGAGCGAGCGCCAGATGAAGTCGAAGTGCTGCGCGAGCATCGCGCGGACGCGCTCGTCGCGGCTCGAGGCCACGAGCGCGGGTCCGGAGATCATCGCAGCGGGAGCCAACGGTGCGTGATGGGAGCCGGCGCCCATTCTGATCACCGAAAACGTACCCCTACGCCGAGCCTCCCGAAAATCGCGGCGGACGGAGCCTGGTACACGTCGATCCCGGGCTCGAAGAAGAAGGTCTCGCGCGTGAACGGCACCGAGAGCCCGGCGTCGAGCTCGATCGACAGGATCTGGACGGGACGGATCGCCAGGCGCGCGAGCGCTTCGGCGGCGAGCCATGCCCGCGAACGGGCCCTCCGCGCGACGACGCCGAACGGCTCGGCGTGGATCGCGCCGACCGTGAACGCCGCGCACGGACGAAGCTCGAGCCTGCCGGAGGAGGTGAGCGCGAACCGGACGGGACAACCTTCGACCGCGCCGACCGTCCAGTCGATGTCGGCGCTCCCGATCGCGGCTTCGCGCGTGACGAGGAAGCTCCTCCCGACCGCCGCGCGAAACGACGGCGACAGGAGCGCGCCGTCCCACAGGACGAGCTCGCCGTGAATGCGCCACGCCGGCACGAAGCCCGCGAGGCTGGAGCCTTCGAGCGCGACCCCGACGCCGAGCCGCGTCGCTCCGCTGGTGCCCCGTTGCGGTGCGCGCGGCGCCGGCGCAGCGCCCGCCGGCGCCGGAACGGGCCCGCGCTCCACCGACTCCACCGACTCCACCGACTCCGCCGACTCCGCCGACTTCGCCGGCGTCGGAACGGACGCGGGCTCCGGCGTCGGAATGGGCTCGGCCGGTGCGGGCTCGCTCGACGGCGAGGAGGGCGACGCCGGAGCGACGGGCGCCGTCGATGCCGACGGATCGACCGCGAGCGCCGCGACGAGGCCGAGGGCCTCGACGACCTCGTGGCAGGTGGCTCCCTCGACCGCGCGTGGGCTGCTCTTCTGACCGCCGGCCTCGAAGTGGAGATGGCCGAGGAAGCCGCCGCTGTTCTTCGTGACCCGCACGTGCACGGCCCGCGCGCTCTCGCCGCGCGACGGCGCGCGCACGCGCGTGGTGCGCGCCGTGACCTGACCGAAGAACGCCGTCGCATCCGGGCATCCCGCAGGCGCTTCGTACGCGAGCGTGAGCGGCTCCGCATCCGGCTGGGCACGCGCATCCGGCTGGGCTCGTGCGTCCGGCGCGAGCGTGAGCATGAGCGCGAGCGTCGCCGCGGCAGGGCCCGTCGCCGCCGTGTGCTGCCACCGCATCGCGTCGCACGATAGCCCGAAAGCGGGACTAGCCGTCCAGCGCGCGGAGGGCCTCGTCGCGGAACGCCGCGGGGACCGCGTCCGACGCGAGGTCGATCGCGTTGCTCCGCGTCGCGCCTTCGTACGCGGCGGCGATCTTCGCGACACCCTCGCGGTCGCCGTCCTTCAGCCAGTACCAACCCTTGAAATACATGTATCCTGCACTATCGAACCACAGCGCGCGATCGAGGACCTGCGCGGGGAGGAGCGACCGCGAGCCGGCCGCGACCTCGGCGAGCTCCTTCTCTCCCGCCGCGACCTGCGCGGAGAACCAGTCCATCATCGGCGCGAACGCGGCGGCGCCGGCGGTCTGGGCGTCGGCGTTCTGCACGCGGGTCGCGCCGGCGGTCGCGAACGAGAGCGCCGCGTCGGGCATGAGCGGCACCGCCGCGGGAGCGAGGACCGCGAGCGCCTTGCTCACCGGCCCCACGCCCTGTCCCTCGATCATGAGCGCGCCGAGGGCGGAGCCGATCGTGGTCCGGTCCGCCGCCTCGAGCGACGACCACGACTCGTTCGCGAGCGTCTCGGCGATCTCGGTCCAGACCTCGACGAGCGGCGGCGTCAGCCAGCGCCGGAAGATCGGGGAAGGGGTCCCGCCGTTCACGAGCCAGCTCGCCGAGAACGCCCCCGCGAGGAGATCCTGCATCGCGACCCCCGCCTCCCGCGCGCGAGCCACCCCCCGCGCGACCGCGTCGTAGGCGAACGCGCCGGGAAGCCCCGCGCGCAAGCTCAGCTTTTCGGTGACGGCCAGAATGTGCCAATTTGCCGCATGTCGCTTCAGGGTGAGCATCGATGGGTCTCCGTCCGGAAAGCTCGAGAATTCATGGTCGTAGCAGCGGTGGGTGGGGGAGCCCCACCCGAAAAATGAGGCTCGAGGTCGATTCTGGGTTGCATGTCGCGCGATGTGGGCAAAAGTAACTCAACCTTCCTGGAGCTCTTCCGATGCAACTCGTTCCCTGTCCCTCCTGCGCCCGTCACGTCAAGTCCTCGGAGTCGGCCTGCCCGTTCTGCAGCTCCGCCCTCTCCGGCGCGATGATGAAGCGCACCCCGTCGGCCCAGCGCCGGCTCGAGCGTCTCGCGGCCTTCACGTTCGCCGCCACGCTCGCGGTCACCGGCTGCGCGGTCGCGGGTGACGAGTCCGACACGGACAAGTCGGAGCAGGAGATCGGCGGCATCCACGCGATGTACGGCATGCCGCCGCCCCCGGTCGACGCCGGCCCGCCCCCGGCCGAAGACGCCGGCCCGGCGCCGTGCACCACCGACAACGATGACGAGGATCACGGCGGCTTCGCGGCCCTCTACGGCATGCCCTCCTTCCCGCCGTCGCTCCCGCCGCCCTGCCCGACGGAAGACGCCGGCGCGCCGCCGCCCCCTCCGACCTTCGACGGCGGCGGCTTCCACGCGATGTACGGCATGCCGCCGGCCCCGCGCGACTGACCACGACAGCGAACCGCACGACGCGAGGCGCCCGAGCTGCCAGCTCCGGCGCCTTCGCGCATTTGGGAACGTCCCCGCGTTCAAGCGAGCGGCGACGGACGGAGGAGGAGGCGCCCGACGGCTGCGAGCGAAGCCCCTGCGTTGGAGGCGGATCCTTCGCATTCGCGCCGTCGGGGTTCGTGCCGTAGCATCGAGGGCGATGTCCGATATTGGGCCGCGTCCGCGCTTCCTCCCCATCGCCCCCACTGCGAACCCCGCGCGTCGCAACCTGCCGCTCGCCGGCGACGCGCGCGACGTCGATCGGAAGTGGAAGCCCGTCTACGCCGTCTGGGAGATCACGCTCGCGTGCGATCTCGCGTGCCGTCACTGCGGGTCGCGCGCCGGACGCGAGCGCCCCGACGAGCTGACGACCGAGCAGTGCTTCGACCTCGTCGACCAGATGGCGGAGCTCGGCGTCCGCGAGGTCACGATGATCGGCGGCGAGGCGTACCTCCGCGACGACTGGACCGAGATCGCGAAGCGCATCGTCGGGCACGGCATGCAGTGCGGCATCACCACCGGCGGCCGCGGCTTCACCGCCGAGCGCGCGAAGGCCGCCTACGAGGCGGGGATCCGCGCCGTGTCCGTCTCCGTCGACGGGCTCCGCGAGACCCACGACAAGCTGCGCGGCCTCCAGGGGAGCTGGGAGTCCGCGATGAACGCGATCACGAACCTCCGTGAAGCCGGCATCGCCGTCAGCTCCAACACGCAGTTCAACAAGGCGAGCCTGAAGGAGATCCCCGAGCTCTTCGATCTCCTCATCGAGAAGAAGATCCGCGCGTGGCAGGTGCAGCTCACGGTCGCGATGGGCCGCGCGGTCGACGAGCCCGCGCTCCTCCTCGAGCCGTACCAGGTGATCGAGGTCATGGCCGTCCTCGCGCGCCTCAAGCCGAAGGCCGACGCGAACAAGATCCTCCTCTGGCCCGGCAACAACATCGGTTACTTCGGCCCGTACGAGACGCTCCTCAAGGGGAACATGCCGCGCGGGCACATGGCGTCGTGCGGCGCCGGGCGCGCGACCCTCGGCATCGAAGCGAACGGCGACATCAAGGGCTGCCCCTCGCTCCCGACCGCGGACTACGTCGGCGGCAACATCCGCGACTACTCGCTGCGCACGATCTGGGAGCAGTCGAAGCCGCTCCGCTTCACGCGCGACCGCACGGTCGAGGACCTCTTCGGCTTCTGCCGCGACTGCTACTACAACGACACGTGCCGCGCGGGTTGCTCGTGGACGACGCACGTCCTCTTCGGCAAGCCTGGCAATAACCCCTACTGCCACCATCGCGCGCTCGAGCTTTTGCGCGAGGGCAAGCGCGAGCGCATCGTGAAGGTGAGCGAGGCGTCGGGGCAACCCTTCGACCACGGCAAGTTCGAGGTCGTGGTCGAGGACTGGCCCGACGATCTGAAGGTCCGCGCCGAAGAGATCGTGAAGACGGCGAACGGCTGGCTCAGCGATTAGCCCGCCGCGTCCCTTACCTCGCGCAGGCGTAATAGAAGGTCGCCTTCTCCGACGCGGCGAAGCGTGACGTGTCGCCGTAGCGATCGCGGTCGCTCTTCTCCGAGTAGGTGCCGTTCGACACCTTCGTCGTCGCGGTCCGGCCCCACGAGTTCGTGGTGACGAGCGCCTCGCCGTCGGGACGGTTCGTCGTGTCGATGCCGTTCACGACCTCGATGTGCGTCGCCGCGTCGCCGGAGTTGTACCAGAGGAACACGTCGCAGCCGCGGGCGAGCGCGCGCTGCGCCTCCGTCGTCGCCGACTCGCGCGGACCGGTCCACGCCTCACTGAAGGCGTAGCCCTTGCCCTCGAAGTACGTCTTCATGCCGGCGATCGAGCCGCCGCTGGTGGCGGTCACGCCGAGCTCGGTGGAGAGCTTCTGCCACGCCTCCGGCGTCACCGTCGCGCCGTGGAGTCCGAGCCGCTGCGAGCAGATGCCGACCGCTTGCGTCACGCACTTGCCGTTGGGCCCGTCGCCCGCGAGCTCCGCGGTCCCCGCGACCTTCGACCACGTGAGCGCGTCGGTCGCCTCCTCCGGCGCGTCCGGCGTCACGCAGACGACGTTCTCGACCGGCGGGAGCTCATCGGCCTCCTTCGACGCCACGGGCTCGAGCGCGGAAAGCTTCGACATCGTGAACGAGGTCGTGACGAGCTCGCGGAGGCCGCGCGTCGTGAGGTCGCCGCCTTCGAGCAGCCACTCGCCGATCGCGTCGGGCAATCCGAGCGCGGCGTCGCCGTTCGCCGTCGCCCGGCCGCAGATCATCGGGTGCACCTCGCCGCGCCCGCACGCGGCCGTGAAGCGGTCGGGCTCGAAGCCCTTCATCACCTCGTCGAACACCGCGTTCGGGTTCGCGACGCCGTCGTTCGCGCGGAGGTCCGCGCCGCGCGCGAGGGCAGGGAGGCCGTGGACGGCCCAGTACTCCACGGGATCGTTCGCGTAAGCGCGCGCCATCGCCGCGCGCGCGGCGTTGCTCTCCTCCGCGCTCCACGCGCGCGTGACGGGCTCCGGCGGCTGCGATGCGTCGCTCGGAGTGACGTTCGCACACCCGACGACGAGCGAAGCGAAGAGGGCAGGGACGACAAGACAGGTACGAAGACGGTTCATGTTCGAAACTCCTTGTCCGCTGCAGACGCCTGCGAAGCGGTGGAGTTTCGAGCGTGTGCGTCACCCTTCGGGACGACGTCACACTCTGGCGAGCCGTCAGCTCGCCGGTTCGTAGCCGAGGTTCGGACCGAGCCAGCGCTCGACCTGCGACAGCGTCATGCCCTTCCGCTTCGCGTAGTCCTCGGCCTGGTCCTTCCCGATCTTGCCGAGCGTGAAGTAGCGCGACTCCGGGTGCGCGAAGTAGAGGCCGCTCACGCTCGCGCCCGGCCACATCGCGTAGCTCTCGGTGAGCTTCATGCCCGTCTTCGCCTCGACGTCGAGGAGCTTCCACAGCGTGGCCTTCTCGGTGTGGTCGGGGCACGCGGGGTAGCCCGCGGCGGGACGGATGCCGCGGTACTTCTCCGCGATGAGGTCCACCTTCGAGAGCGCGTCGGCGTGACCCCACTCCGCGCGCACGCGCTCGTGGAGGTACTCCGCCGCCGCCTCGGCGAGGCGGTCCGCGAGCGCCTCCGCCATGATCGCGTTGTAGTCGTCGTGTTGCTTGCGGAAGCCGTCCTTGAGCACGTCGAGGCCGAGGCCCGCCGTCACCGCGAACGCGCCGACGTGATCGCCGCTCGGGCCGATGAAGTCGGCGAGGCAGCGATGGGGCTCGCCGTTCTTGTGCTCGGTCTGCTGGCGCAGGAAGTGAAAGCGCGCGCCGCCTTCGAGCACGACGTCGTCGCCCTCCGCGTACGCGGGGAACAAGCCGTAGACCGCCTTCGCGGTGAGGAGCTTCTCCTTCACGACGCGATCGAGGAGCTCGTTCGCCTCGGCGTGGACCTTCCGCGCCTGCTCGCCGTAGACCTCGTGCTCGAGGATCCGCGGGAAGACGCCCTTCAGCTCCCACGTGTGGAAGAACGGCGTCCAGTCGATGTACTCGCGCAGCGTCGCGAGCGGGACGTCGCCCCACACGCGGACGCCGGTGAAGCTCGGGGTCGGGACCTCCGCCGCGCCGTAGGCGAGGCGAGGCCGGTTCGCGCGCGCGGCGGCGAGCGGGACGACCTCCTTCTTCGGACCGGCGTGGATGCGGCGCAGCTTCTCGTAGTCGGCGCCGAGCTCCGCGACGAAGCCCGCCTTGCCCTCGGCGGAGAGGAGCGACGTCGTCACCGGCACCGCGCGCGACGCGTCGAGCACGTGGACGACCGGGTTCTTGTACGCCGGCGCGATCTTCACCGCGGTGTGCGCGCGCGACGTCGTCGCCCCGCCGATGAGGAGGGGGAGGTCCATGCCCTGCCGCTCCATCTCGCGCGCGACGTGCACCATCTCGTCGAGCGACGGCGTGATGAGGCCGGAGAGGCCGATGACGTCGGCCTGGGTGTCGCGCGCCTTCTGCAGGATCTTCTCGCACGGGACCATGACGCCCATGTCGATGACCTCGTAGTTGTTGCACGCGAGCACGACGCCAACGATGTTCTTGCCGATGTCGTGGACGTCGCCCTTCACCGTGGCGAGGACGATCTTTCCTTGCGTCCGCACCGCCGCGCCCGCCTTCGCCGCGGCCTCCTTCTCCGCCTCCATGAACGGCGTGAGGTAGGCGACCGCCTTCTTCATCACGCGCGCGGACTTCACGACCTGGGGGAGGAACATCTTGCCCGCGCCGAAGAGATCGCCGACGACGCTCATGCCGTCCATGAGCGGCCCTTCGATCACCGCGAGCGGACGCCCGAGCTTCGCGCGCGCCTCCTCCGTGTCCGCGTCGATGTACGTGTCGATCCCTTTGACGAGCGCGTGGGAGAGGCGCGCCTCGACGGTGCCCTTGCGCCACTCCTCCTCTTCGCGCTTCGTCGCGGCGCCGCCCTCACCCGCCGCCTTGATCTTCTCTCCGTGGTCGACGAGGCGCTCGGTCGCGTCGGGGCGGCGGTTCAGGAGCACGTCCTCGACCAGCGTCTTCAGCGGCTCCTGGATCTCCTCGTAGACCTCGAGCATGCCCGCGTTCACGATCCCCATGTCGAGGCCGGCCGCGATCGCGTGGAAGAGGAACGCGGAGTGCATCGCCTCGCGCACGACGTTGTTGCCGCGGAAGCTGAACGAGACGTTCGAGATGCCGCCCGACACCTTCGCGTGGGGGAGGTTCTGCTTGATCCACCGCGTCGCCTCGATGAAGTCGACGGCGTAGTTGTCGTGCTCCGCGATCCCGGTCGCGACGGTGAGCACGTTCGGATCGAAGATGATGTCCTCCGCCGGGAAGTCGATCCCGCGGAGGAGCTCGTAGGCGCGCTTGCAGATCCGGATCTTGTCGGCGAGCGTCGCCGCCTGGCCCTCCTCGTCGAAGGCCATGACGACCGCGGCGGCGCCGAAGCGCTGGATCGTGCGCGCGTTCGCGAGGAAGACCGCCTCGCCCTCCTTCAGCGAGATCGAGTTCACGATCCCCTTGCCCTGGAGGCCGCGGAGCCCCGCCTCGATGACCTCCCACTTAGAGGAGTCGATCATGAAGGGGACCTTCGCGACCTCGGGCTCGCTCGAGAGCAGCGCGACGAACTTCGTCATCGCGGAGACGCCGTCGATCATCCCTTCGTCCATGCAGATGTCGATGACGTTCGCGCCGTTCTCGACCTGCTGGCGGCCGATCGCGACCGCGGCCTCGTAGTTGCCCTCCTTGATCAGCTTCGCGAACTTCGGGGAGCCGGCGACGTTCGTGCGCTCGCCGATCATCATGAAGACGCCCGGCTGCTGCGTGAACGGGAGCGAGCCGGAGAGGCGGAGCGGTCGCGTCTCGACCGGAGTCGATTCCGAACGCGGGAGCGGGCGCGGCGGCAGGTCAAGGACGGCCTTCGCGATCGCGGCGATGTGCTCGGGCGTGTTCCCGCAGCAGCCGCCCGCGATGTTGACGAGGCCCGCGCTCGCGAACTCGGCGAGGAAGCGCCCCATGTCCGGCGGCTCGAGATCGAAGCCGGTCGGCGAGAGCGGGTTCGGGAGGCCCGCGTTCGGGTAGCAGGAGATCGCGGCCGCGGCCTTCACGCCGAGCTCGGCGAGGAAGGGCCGCATGAGGTCGGGGCCGAGCGAGCAGTTGAGGCCGACCGAGAGCGGCTTCGCGTGCGCGATCGCGTTCCAGAGCGCCTCGACGGTCTGGGCGGAGATCATCGTCTCGCCGCCGCGGCCGACCGCGGCCGACACCTGGATCGGGAGGCGGACGCCGTCCTCGACGAAGACCTCCTGGATCGCGACGAGGGCCGCCTTCGCGTTGAGGGAGTCGAAGATCGTCTCGACGAGGAGCGTGTCGACGCCGCCCGCGATGAGGGCGCGGACCTCGTGTTTGTACGCGCGCTTCACCTGGTCGAAGGTGCAGACGCGGAAGCTCGCGTCTTCGGCGTCGGGGGAGTTGGAGAGCGACACGGTGAGGGGGCCGATCGCGCCGGCGACGAAGCGCGGCTTGCCGTCCTTCTGCTCCGCGTCCTCGGCCGCCTGGCGGCACTGCTTGGCGGAGACCTCGTTGATCTCCCAGGCGAGGTCGTTGAGGAACTTGTCCTCGAGGATGCTCTCGAAGAACGCGGCGTCCTTCTTGCCGCCGCGCTCGCGCGGATCGTCGACGAAGAACTCGCTCTGGGTGATGCTCGTCGCGCCGAAGGTGTTCGTCTCGACGATGTCCGCGCCCGCCTCGAGGAAGCGGCGGTGGATGTCGAGGATCATCTCCGGCTGGGTGAGGCTGAAGAGGTCTCCGTTGTTGAGGAGATCCTTCTTCGAGTCGGCGAAGCGCGCGCCGCGGATGTCCGCCTCCTTCATGCCGTAGGTGCGGATCGTGGTGCCCATCGCGCCGTCGATGACGACGATGCGCTTCTGGAGGAGCTCTTCGAGGGCGGTGAGGGCGGTCATTTCTTCTTTCCGGTGGCGAGGACGGTGCTGAAGTGCGGCTTCTTCGTCTCGCGGCACGCGACGTCGGCGTGGACCGCGGTCAAGCGCGCGCGGGCGAGGAGCTTCTTGAGATCGGCGGGCGACAAGCCGGGGTGGCGCTCGCCGTACGACGCGGTGAGGTCCTTGTGCTCGTGGCGATCGAGCGAGAGCACGACGACGCGGCCGCCGGGACGGAGCACGCGCGCGCACTCCTCGACGACGCGCCGCGGATCCGCCGCGTACGTGAGCGTGTGGAACAAGAGCGCCGCGTCGAACGAGCCGTCGGGATAGGGGAGGTCGGCGCCGTCGGCGACCTCCGCGCGGAAGCTCTTGGTCTTGCCGAGGCGTCTCCGAGCGGCCTCGATCATCCGCGCGCTCGTGTCGACGCACGTGAGCGAGCGGCAGTAAGGCGCGACGAAGCTCGCCGCCGCGCCGTCGCCGGAGCCGACGTCGAGGACGTCGCCGAGGTCGAGGAGCGCGGCGAGGCCGACCGCGAGCGACTGCCACGTCCGCCCCGGCGAGTAGTGGCGCTCCATCTCGCCCGCGACGGACTCGGGGAAGCGGCCGAGCTCGGCGAGCCGCTTCTTGTCGCCGGCGAGCGTCGGATCGCCGGCGAGCGTCGCCTCGTCGAGGACGACCTTGGCGGTGCCCGGCAGGGTGTCGACCGCGAGCGCGTAGAACGCGTGCTGGCCGTCGCGGCGGTCGCGCACGAAGCCGCCCTCACGCAGGCGCGCGAGGTGGGTCGAGACCCGCGACTGCGAGATGCCGGTGACGCGCACGAGGTCCGAGACCGTGAGCTCCCGCTCGCGCAGAAGTGCGCAGAGCCGCAGGCGATTTTCGTCGCCGAGCAGGTTCAGCGTCCCGACGTAGCGCGCGAGCTCCACGGCATCTGCTTATCAGGATGAGCGAATATTCGCAACCGACCCGCCGGCGGGCCGAAGCGCGGGTCACCCATGAGCTCCATCCAAAATTACGCGAACTCCTCGAGCCTCCACTACGCGCTTCCGGGAGGTGGCGAATACGCCGAGGCCACCGCGTCGGCGGCGCCCGAAGGCCTCGTCGACGACGCCCAGGCGGCCGCGGAGAACATGAGGAGCGGGAAGCCGGCGAGCGGACACGCCGAACGCGAGCCCGAGATCGTCACGGCGCGAGCGATGAAGATGAGCCGCTCGGGGCAGCGGGACCCGGCAGAGGCGACGACGGAGCCGGGTCCACCGCCGACGCGGGAGCTCAAACACGCGTGGGCTCTGGGCAACGTCGTCATCGCCGGCTGACCGTGGAGCGCTCGGGTGCGACGCGTTAGGATCGGGCGCGATGCTCGAGCGCGTCGTCGACTTTGCGCGGAAGCTCATGTCGCCGCGGCAGCGGCGGCGGCCGTTCCCCGATCGCGAGCATCGTCCGCCGAGCGCGGCCGACGAGCGGCGCGCCCGCGCGGCCTCCCGCGACTACGCGCGATGGGCCAAGCGCCTCGAGCTCGTGCACGCTCCCGCCGAGCGCGGGTACCGCGGCCGCGTCGCGGGCCGCGCCGTCGTCGTGAGGGCCGGGCTCGACGGGAGCGCGCCGATCGGCGCCGAGGCCGAGATCGCGATCGACCACGACGAGCCCGCGACCTTCCTCGTCACCCCGCAGCAGCGCAGCGACGCGCGCGCGAAGAGCGACCTCGCCGACGCGGTCGCGCCCCTCTTCGACGAGCCCGCGCTCGATGCCCTCCGCTCGCTCGCGATCGTGCGCGGCGGCGTCCGCCTCCGCTTCGCGCCGCTCACCGACCCCGAGGTGGTGCAGGCGGCGATCGATCGCGTGGTCGTCGCGATCGAAGATCGATTGCGCGCGCGTTTGCGGGGAGATCCGTATCGCTGACATGATGGCGCGATGACGATCCCGACCGTCACTGCGCTCTACGGCTCGTTGAACGCGCTCCTGAACGTCGCGCTGGGCCTCAACGTCGTCCGCTACCGCACGAAGGCCGGAGTCTCCCTCGGGGAAGGCGGCTCGAAGGAGCTCCTCGTCGCGGTCCGCACCCACTCCAACAACGCCGAGTTCGTGCCGCTCGCGCTCGTGATGCTCCTCGTCGTCGAGCTGTGCGGCGGCGCGAGCCTCTGGCTCCACGCCGCCGGCGGCGCGCTGTTCCTCGGGCGCGTCCTCCACGTCATCGGCATGCCGCGGAAGGCGCCGAACCCCTATCGCTTCATCGGCGTCACGATCACGTACGTGCTCATCACCGCCCTCGCGGCGTACGCCTTGTGGCTCCGCCGCGGGGCGTAGAGGGGGAGTAGACGGCGCTCAGCTCGTGACCTTCTCCCAGCCGCGGCGGACGTAGGCCTTCACGTCGTTCCACGTGCCGTGGCCCGTGTCGCTCTCCCATTCGCCCTTCAGCCGGCCTTCGAGCTCGTCGTCCCACTGCGAGAACTGCGAGCCGTACTGGCGCCGCGCGCCGACGCCGTACTTCAGCGGCTCGACGACGTCGCTACTTCTCCTTGAGGACCTTCACCGCGTCGCCGCGGATCTCGAGGACCTCGACGTTGCCCTGGTAGTACTTCGACATCCCGGTGTCGATGCGCCAGCCCTGGCCGTCGCAGCACGGCGCGATGTCGGGCTTCTGCGGGGTGTGCCCCATCACGAGGCGCTTCGCGTTCAGGAGCTTCAGCGTCTCCGCGAGCGTCGCGCACTCCTGCGCCCCCGGCGCCTCCGAGTACATGCGCGTCCAGAGCGGGCCGTCGACCGCCTCGATCTCCTTCGGCGGCTTGCGGCGCTCGCCCTTGAGCCACTCGCGCGTCTCCGTGTTCACGCGATCGAGCCCGGCGCGGACGTGCTTCGGGAGGATGCCGCCGTGCACGAAGAGCGAGTCGCCGACGCGGGCCATGAGCGGCCGCTCGGCGAGGAGCTTCGCGTAGACGCCGCCGGGCAGGAACGCGGCCGCGCGACCGCGCTGCGAGGGCTCGACCTTCGACGCCGCCTCGGCCACCTCGTCGCTCTTCGACGACACGTCGTTGAACGCGGAGAAGCCGCCCGGCGTCACGTACCGGAAGTCGAGCTGCGCGTTCATGATTTCGTGGTTTCCGTTCAATGCGACAAACTCGCCGCCGGCCGCCTTGGCCTCGCCCTTCAGGCGCTCGACCAGGTCGAGGATCGTGCGATCGTCGTCGCCGCGGTCGACGAGGTCGCCGGTCTGCACCACGACGAGCTTGCCGCCGATCCACTTGTCCTTGTCGTCGATCGCGCCGGCGAGGCGGAGCGCGCGGCGCGCGGCGTCGAGGTCGCCGTGCAGATCGCCGAGCGCGACCACGCGCTCCGGCGCCGGCTTGCCGATCCCGAGCGAGCCGACGTCGACGGACGCGCTGACGGCGGGCGCGGCCGTCGATGGCGGCGGCTCCGGCTTCTTGTCGCAGGCGCACGCGAGCGCCAGGAGCGCGAGCGCGGCTACGAATCGCTTCAGAACTTCACCGACGAGCCGCAGCCGCAGCTGCCGGTCACGTTCGGGTTGTTGAACTTGAAGCCCGATCCGTGGACGCCCTCGACGTAGTCGATCTCGGTGTCGGTCAGGTACTGGAAGCTCAGCGGGTCGACGTAGAGCTTCACGCCCTTCGACTCGAACTCCTCGTCCATGTCGGTCGTCTGATCCTCGAAATAGAGGTCATACGTGAACCCGGCACACCCACCGCCGACCACGCGGAGGCGAAGCCCTTGGTTCGTCAGGTCTTCCGCGAGCGCGATCTCTTTGACCTTGTCGGCCGCGCGGTCCGTCATGGTGATCATGCGTGCACTATAGGCAAAATAGGGGCCGGTCGCCAGGCCTGAGGCTCACGGCTCGCGACGGCGGAGCTTGTCCGAGTCGGCGCTCGACGATGGGGTGGGGGAAGGGCTGGGCTTGGCGGCCGGGGGGGGCGGCGTGTTGCCGCCGGCGATGCGGGCGATGAGGCCGCCTTCGCAGGCGACGGCGAAGGCGTTGGCGCCGAAGGGGGTCAGGCCGGCGACGCCGCCGCGTGAGCCCTTCGCGCAGAAGGTGTCGCCGAGCGTGTCGAGCGCGCCGTCGGGGGCGATCGTGCCGATGCGGCCGTCCGTGGTCGCGAACGCGATCGCGCCGCGCGCGTCGATGATCATGCCGGTGTGCGGCGGCGTCTGGAGCGGCGGCATCCCGCCGTCGGGGAGGACGTTCGGCTGGAACTTCGCGACCGGCGCGCGGAGCAGCTCTTGCCCCGCGGGGTCGAGCGCGAGGACGAAGCCGAGCGTATGCGTCATCGCGCCGAGCATCGCGATCGAGGTGCCGCCCGGGATCTCGCGCACGGCGGGCGGGCCGAGGTAGATGCCTTGCGACGCGATCGACCAGGTCGCGCGCGATCCGCGCACGACGTCGACCTCCGCGAGGTGGTTGCCCTCGATGACGGCGAGGAGCGTGCCCTGCGTCGTGAGGGCGGCGCCGCCGTC
The DNA here is from genome assembly GCA_019637155.1 of Labilithrix sp. Taxonomy (NCBI): domain Bacteria; kingdom Pseudomonadati; phylum Myxococcota; order Polyangiales; family Labilitrichaceae; genus Labilithrix; species Labilithrix sp. Next base: position 348,692 of record JAHBWE010000010.1, read on the forward strand.
GATCGGCGCGCCGAACGAGCCGAGGCGCACCGAGTCGTGTCCCGGCGTCCACCCGAAGACGGCGCCCGTCGACGTCACCGCGAGGACCTTGTCGCCCGCGGCGACGAGCGGCGCGGCGGGCTGCTCGGGGAGCGTGACGCGCGCGCGGACGTTGCCCTCCGCGTCGAGGACGACGAGGTCCGTCAGCGTCGCGACGACCACGCCGCCGTCGTCGAGCGCGAGCGGGGCCGCGCGCGTGTTGCGCTCGCCGCCGATGCGCGTCGTGTAGCGGATCGGCGGGGACGCGCCGCGCCGGACGCCCATCGCGTCGCCGCTCGTCGACAGGAAGACGATCGTGCCGTCGGACGTCATCGCGGCGGGGCCGACCTGCGCCGCGCCGACCTTGATCGTCGCCTTCTCGTCGCCGCGGTCGTCGTAGAAGCCGACGTCGCCGCGCGAGGAGACGACGACGAGGCTCCCGTCGGCCGCGATCAGCGGGGGATGATCGATCGTGAGGCCGGTCGGCTTCCGCCAGGCGATGGAGAGCGGACCGCTCGGGAGGAACGTCTTCGAGAGACCGCTCCGCCGCGCGTCGAGCCGCTGCATCGGCGCCGCGCCGCGCGGGGGCCCGACGACGAGCACGCTCGGGCGGCGCGGATCGATCTTCTGCGCCTCGGCGTCGCCGGAGCCGAGCGTGAGCGCGAGCAAGAGCGCGCCCGCGATCGCGGTCGCGGCCGCGATCGTCGCGACGGTCCTCACTTCTTCGCTCCCTTCGGCACTGGGATCGCCAGCGTACCCACGATCGCGGGGACCTGCTTGCCGTTCCACGCCACCGTGCCGGCGACCTTCCCGTAGGCCCGGATCGCGTCGCCGCGCGCGGCGCGGATCTCCTCGCCGTGCGTGAACCGGAGCACGCAGCCGCCGCCCGCCGCGCACGTCTTCTTCTCCTCCACCACCATCACGGAGAAGCCCTGCGCGACGCGGACGTCGAGGACCTCGCCGTCGATCGCGACCGCCTGACCGACCTTCGACGCCGGGTCCGCCGCGTACGCGTCGAAGCCGAGCGGGCTCGCGGCGTCGAACGTCTGCGCGGCGGCCTCGAGCGCGGCGACGCGCGTGACCTTCGCGCGGACGGTGCGCGGGGCGAGGGGAGGCGCCGACGCCACGATCGTGAGCGTCTTGTCGCCCTCGCTCGGGAGCTCGGCGCGGATCGCGAAGCGGCCCGTCGCGTCGACGGGCACGCTCTGCCCGTCGATCGTGAGCGTGCCGCCCGGCCTCGTCTGGCCCGCCACGTTGCCCGTCGTGCGATCGGTCACGAGCTCCGGGCCGGGCGCGTCGAGGTGGAGCGGGACGATCGCGGCGCGGACGGTGAGCTCGCCCGCCTCCGGGCTCGCGCTCCCTTTTCGCTTCACCGTGAACGGGATCTTGCGATCGATCGCCGTCTGCTCGTCCGAAGGACCGAGCGCCTCCTCCGACATGTCGAGCGCGTAGAAGCCCTTGCCGGCGTCGTCGAGCGTGGTCGGCTTGCCGTCGACGGTGACCTCCGCGCCCGGCGTCGCCTCGACGCGCACGGTGACGGTGGGCGGCATCGCGCCGAGGGTCGTGAGGTCCGCCTTCACGCGATAGGCGATCGGGACGTGGACCCGCACCTTCTCGTCGCGCCCCGCGCCGGGTCGATCGATCGCGATCTGGAGGTCGTTGTCGCCGATCGAGAGCGGCGCGGGCAACGCGAGGAGCGCGCTCTTCTCGGTCACGGTCGACGTCGACGCGCCGAGCGTGATCGTGGTGCCGTCGGGACAGGACTCGCAGTGGATCTCGAGCGACTCCTTCCCGCTCTCGTCGAGCCGCGCCTTCGCGGTGAGCGGGGCGCCGCCGCGCAGGAGGACGAACGCCGCCGCGAGGCCGCCGGCGAAGACGAGCCCGAAGATGATCGCGACGAGGACGACAGCCGAGACCCCGCGCTTCGGCTCGACCCGCGGTGCCTGCGGCAGCGGCTCCTCGACGAGCGGCGCGGGCGGCGGCACGATCGGCGGAGGCGGCTGCATTTGCGGATGCGAGCCGGGCGCGGCCGGAGCAGCGTGCGGATGCGAGCCAGGCGCGGCGGGAGCGGCGTGCGGATGCGAGCCGGGCGCGGCCGGGATCGCGGCGAGCAGCGCCGTGTGCGGATTCGAGCCGGGCGCGGCGGGGGTCGCGGCGAGCGGCGCCGTGTGTGGGCGCGAGCTCGCCGCGGCAGGGACCGCCGGGTTCGAGCCCGGCGCGCCGATGCCGCCGTGGAGCGTGCCTGCGCTGCTCGCGGGGGGCGGCGGCGTTCCGGCGTTCTGCGCGGCGAGGATCCCGCGCTCCGAGTCGCGGATCGGAGCGATGCCCGGGAGCGCGACGCCGAGCATCGTCTTGAAGGCGGGGCGATACGCCTGCGGATCGGGGGCGGGCGCGGGCGCGTCGAAGGCCGGCTGCGGAGAGACCGCCACGCCGAGCTGCGTCGGCGCGCCGGCGCGGGGGGGAGCCTCGGGCGCGGGCGCGTCTTCGAAGGCGGGCTGGTCGAGGACCGGCGTGCCGACGACGGTGGGCTTGTCGGGCGAGACCTTCCGCGTGCGCTCGGCCTCGGCCATGACGTCGGCGGCGGTGATCGAGCCGCCGATCATCGTCTTGCCGAACATCGGCCCGCGCGGCTCGGACGGGGCCGGCGCGGGCGCGGGCTCCGGCGCCGTGGGCTCCGGCGCCGCGGGCAGCTTCGGGTCCGAGGCCGGAGGGTTCCACTCGAGGCTCGCGAGCATCGAGTCGACCGACGACATGTCCTTGTCGGTGATCGTCTTCGCGAAGTCGCCGGGGTTGCCGACCTTCGTCGTCTTCTGCGTCTCCGCCGCCGCCGGCGGATCGGCCGTCGCCTCGTCGACCGTGATCGGCACGCGGCGCGTGACCTCCGGGTCGATCGTGGTCCCGCACTGCCCGCAGAACCGTGATTCGACAGGTACGGCTGAGCCGCAGTGGGGGCATGGCTTCGTCGTCACGCGGGGCCGCAGAAAAGCACAGGCCGCGCGTGTATCCAAGGTCGGGCAGCTGCTACGCTGCGCCGCGATCGCGATGCGCGTCTACGTGCTCGGGAGCGGATCGGGCGGCAACGCGCTCCTCGTCGACGCGAACGGCACGCGTGTCCTCGTCGAGGCGGGCCTCGGGCCGCGGATCGTCGCCGCGCGGCTCGCGGAGCTCGGGGTCGACCTCGCCCCCGGCGAGCTCGACGGCATCGTCGCGACGCACGAGCACGGCGATCACTTCGGACACGCCGCGCAGCTCGCTGCGGCGTTCGGCGCGCCGCTGTACCTCCACGCCGGCATCGACGCCCCCGCCGCCGACGTCACGGTCCATCGCTACCCGATCGGACGCGCCTTCCGCGTCGGCGGGCTCGCCTTCGCGTCGGTCCACGTGCCGCACGACGTGATGCAGGTCGCGCTCCGCGTCGACGACGGCGTCCGCGCGCTCGGCGTCGCGACCGACGTCGGGCGCGTCACGAACGACCTCGTCGCGCTGCTCGCCGAGTGCGACGCCGCGCTGCTGGAGGCGAACCACTGCGCCGAAATGCTCGCATTCAGCGACTATCCCGACGTCGTGAAGCGGCGCGTCGGCGGCGGGCTCGGGCACCTCTCGAACGCGCAGGCGGCGGAGCTCGCCGCGCGCCTCGTCGGGTCGCGGCTCGCCCGCCTCTGGCTCGGCCACCTCTCCCGCACGAACAACAGCCCCGCGCGCGCCCTCGACGTCGTCGCCGCCCGCGCGCGCCGGATCGACGTGAGCGTGCTCCCGGACGCGACGCCGATCGCCCTCGACGTCCACACGACGCGTCCGCACCAGCTCGGGCTGCCGTTCGGGTAACATCGGGCGCATGGTTCAGCGGCCCGCCCTCGTCGTCCTGGCGATCGGTCTCGTTCACTGCGTCGGCGAGGACCTGCGCCCCACGGCGGTCGTCGTCCTCGACGGTGGAGCATCGTCGTCGTCCTCCTCCTCCGGTGGCTCCTCCGGCTCGTCGTCGTCCTCGTCCTCCGGCTCGTCGTCGTCGTCCTCCTCCTCCGGAGGAGGCGCGGACGCGTCGGGGACCGGCTCGCCGCTGCCGGCGGGCGGGCTCTACGCGTTCGTGTCGAGCAGCCGGCACACCGGCGCCCTCGGAGGCGCCGCCGGCGCAGACAAGATCTGCGGGGACCTCGGGCAGACGCTCCGGCGGAGCGGGACGTTCCGCGCGTGGATCTCGACGAGCGAGCGCAAGGCGTACGAGTGGGTCCCCGCGGAGAAGACCTGGTACTCGGCGACCGGCGTGGAGGTCGCGACGTCGGCGGGGCTGACCTCGAACCCGTCGTCGCTTCGGTCCGAGCTCACGCTCGATGAGTCGGGCGCCGCCGCGACCGGCCCGACCGCGTGGACGGGCACGAACGGGAGCGGCTCGGTGGGAGAGACCTGCAACGGCTTCGAGAGCAAGGAGAGCGGCCGCAAGGCGAGCGCGGGCAAGCTCGGCCACGTCGACTACAACTGGACGAACGCGGGCACGGTCGAGTGCTCCACCGAGCAGCACCTCCTCTGCTTCGAGGTCCCGTGAGCGGCATGGGCTGGCGCTCGGCGCGGCATGGGACTAAATGCGCGTTCAGCCATGAGCGAAGAACGCATCGTCCACTGCCGGAAGCTCGGGAAAGACCTGCCCGGCCTCGCGAAGCCCCCGTACAAAAACGAGCTCGGGAAGCGGATCTACGAGGAGGTCTCGAAGGAGGCCTGGGACATGTGGATCAAGGACTCGGTCAAGTACATCAACACGTACCGCGTCGACCTCACGTCGCCCGAGGGCCAGAAGTTCATGTTCGATCAGGCCGAGGTCTACTTCGGCTTCAAGGGCGGAAAGCTGGCCGACACCGCGTTCGTGCCGGCGCAGCCCGGCGCCGACGACAAGAACGAAGACTGAGAGAGCGCCACCGTGTCCGCCGCCACGAGCTTCCGCGTCACCCGCAAGTCGTTCCCGCCGCCGGAGGGGCTGCCGTCGTCCGACATGCCGATGGGCATCGCGGGCTTCCGCTTCTCCGATCTCTTCGTCCCCGAGCGCCTCAAGGACCTCTACGGCGCCTTCTGCACCGAGCTCGAGCAGACCGCGCCCGAGGACGCGAAGCTCTACGCCTCGTGGCGCGCGGGCGCGTTCGCGAAGCCGGAGGAGATCTCGACCGCGATCCTCGCGGTGGCTCCGCACGTGAGCCGCTTCGTCGGCCGCCTCTTCGGCGTCGAGAAGGAGATCGCGGAGCTCGCGTCCGAGGTGAAGGACCGGGAGCCGCTCTGGGTCTTCAAGGCGGACTTCGCGAAGAAGCGCGTGCTGAAGGACAGCGCGGGCAAGGCCTGGAAGGGCACGCTCGCGGAGGCGGGCGCGGTCGCGACCGCGGCGATCACGGCGATGTTCCCGCAGCGGCCGGAGGCGATCCTCCGCGGCACGCAGAGCTACCCCGACGAGGAGCTCGCGGTCGCGAAGGCGGTCATCATGCTCGTCCAGGTCGACGACACCGCGCGCAAGGCGGCGAAGGCCGGCGGCGCGGCGTGGACGGACGAGCTCCGCGAGCGTGCCTCGATCGTGCGGAGGGCGCTCGCGAGCAGCTTCAGCGCGTCGCGCGTGAGCGAGGAGGCGTGCGCGGTGGCGGAGGAGGGCGCGCCGACCGACGCCGAGCAGCACAAGGTCGTCGCGTTCGCGCTCGACGCGATCGAGGCGTGGCTCGCGCATCGCCGCAAGGACCACCACGACCACGCGTTTCACTGGCCGTCGCTCCGCGTCGCGAAGACGGTCGATCACCAGCACCTCGTCGAGCTGCGGCGGCCGGAGCCGAAGCTGCAGGAGCTCTTCGTCGGCCCCGACCACGAGCGCCGCGAGCGCGACGGCTTCCCGCTCACCGATCGCCGCGGGGATCCGCGCCAGATCGAGCAGGAGATCGACTACTGCCTCTACTGCCACGAGCGCGACAAGGACTCGTGCAGCAAGGGCCTCCGCGACAACAAAACGAACGAGATCAAGAAGAACCCCCTCGGCGTCGCGCTCGACGGGTGTCCGCTCGACGAGAAGATCAGCGAGATGCACGTCGTCCGCCGCGGCGGCGACGCCCTCGGCGCGCTCGCGATCGTCGCGATCGACAACCCGATGTGCCCCGGCACTGGTCACCGCATCTGCAACGACTGCATGAAGGCCTGCGTCTTCCAGAAGCAGGAGCCGGTCAACATCCCGCAGATCGAGACGCGCGTGCTCACCGAGGTGCTCTCGCTCCCGTGGGGCCTCGAGATCTACGGCCTCCTCACGCGCTGGAACCCGCTCGACGTCCGGCGTCCGTACGCGCTCCCGTACAACGGCAAGAACGTCCTCGTGGTCGGGCTCGGCCCCGCCGGCTACACCCTCGCGCACCACCTCACGCGCGAGGGCTTCGGCGTCAGCGCGATCGACGGGCTCAAGATCGAGCCGCTCCCGGCCGAGCTCACCGGCTCGTGGAGCGGGGCGACGTGGACGCCGCCGCTGCCGATCAAGGACTTCGGCACTTTGTACGAAGAGCTCGACGAGCGCGTCTTGCTCGGATTCGGCGGAGTCAGCGAATACGGGATCACCGTCCGCTGGGACAAGAACTTCCTCACCCTCCTCTACATCACGCTCGCGCGGAAGCAGCTCCTCCGCATCTACGGCGGGATCCGCTTCGGCGGCACGATGACGCTCGACGACGCGTGGTCGCTCGGGTTCGACCACGTCGCCCTCGCGGCGGGCGCGGGCCGCCCCACCATCATCGACATCAAGAACAACCTGGCGAAGGGGATCCGCAAGGCCTCCGACTTCCTGATGGCGCTCCAGCTCACCGGCGCTTACAAGCGGAGCTCGATCGCGAACCTGCAGATCCAGCTCCCCGCGATCGTCATCGGCGGCGGCCTCACCGCGATCGACACCGCGACGGAGCTCCTCGCGTACTACCCGATCCAGGTCGAGAAGGTCGCCCAGCGCGTGCACGACCTCGTCGCGACCCAGGGGCCCGAGGCGGTGCGCGCGATGTTCGACGAGGAGGAGTGGGCCGAGCTCGAGGTCCAGCTCCAGCACGCGAAGGAGCTCGAGGAGGAGCGCGCCCTCGCGGCGAAGGAGGGACGTGACCCGCTCCTCCAGCCGCTGCTCGACAAATGGGGCGGGGTCTGGCTCGTCTACCGCCGCTCCGTCCTCGAGTCGCCGGCGTACCGCCTGAACCACGAGGAGGTGCAGAAGAGCCTCGAGGAGGGGGTGCGCTACGTCGAGAACCTCTCCCCGACGGAGGCGGTGCTCGACCCGTACGGCCACGTGAAGGCGGTGAAGTTCCGCCGCGCGCACGCGCCGGTCGAGAGCGACGACGGCACGCTCCCCGAAGAGGTGGAGCTCCCCGCGCGCACGGTCTGCGTCGCGGCCGGCACCTCGCCGAACACGATGTACGAGAAGGAGTACGAGGGCACGTTCGCGCTCGACGCGAAGAAGCAGTACTTCCAGGCCTTCTCCGCGACGGTCGAGGGTGACGTCGCGACGTTGGCGAAGGTCGACGGCCGCTCGTCGTCGGAGGCGTTCTTCACGAGCTACGCGAAGGACGGGCGGAAGCTCGTCTCGTTCTACGGCGACAACCACCCGTTCTACGCCGGCAGCGTCGTGAAGGCGATGGCGAGCGCGAAGCACGGCTTCCTCCACGTGGGGCGGCTCTTCCCGGAGGTGGAGGCGCTCGCGAACGACACGGTGGGGCAGCCCGCGCGCAACGCGCGGCTCGCCGACTTCTTCGCCTCGCTCGACGATGCGCTCGTCGCGCGCGTGGTCGAGGTGAACCGCCTCACGAAGACGATCGTCGAGGTGGTGGTGAAGGCGCCGATGGCGGCGCGGAAGTTCAAGCCGGGGCAGTTCTATCGCCTCCAGAACTTCGAGTCGTTCGCGCCCGTCGTCGCGGGCACGCGCCTCGGGATGGAGGGCCTCGCCCTCACCGGCGCGTGGATCGACGAAGAGAAAGGCCTCCTCGGCACGATCGTGCTCGAGATGGGCGGCAGCTCGCGCCTCTGCGCCGCGCTCCGCCCCGGCGAGCCGATCGTCCTGATGGGCCCGACCGGCACGCCGACGCACGTGCAGAAGAGCGAGACGAGCCTCCTCCTCGGCGGTGGCCTCGGCAACGCGGTCCTCTTCTCGATCGCGCGCGCGATGAAGGCGCTCGGCAACGAGGTGCTCTACTTCGCCGGCTACAAGAAGGGCGAGGACCTCTTCAAGCAGGACGACATCGAGGCGTACACGGACCAGGTCATCTGGTGCACGGACACGGGCGCGGAGATCGCGCCGCGGCGCCCGCAGGACCGGCACTTCCGCGGCAACATCGTCCAGGCGTGCGTGGCGTACGGCAAGGGCGAGCTCGGCGAGCGGCTCGTGAAGCTGCCGAAGGTGAACCGCATCATCGCGATCGGCTCCGACCGCATGATGGCGGCGGTGAAGGAGGCGCGCCACGGCGTCCTCCAGCCGTTCCTCGATCCGCTCCACGTCGCGATCGGCAGCATCAACTCGCCGATGCAGTGCATGATGAAGGAGGTCTGCGCGCAGTGCCTCCAGAAGCACACCGATCCGAAGACGGGGAAGGAGACGTTGGTCTTCTCCTGTTACAACCAGGACCAGGAGCTCGACGCGGTCGACTTCAAGCACCTCCACGACCGCCTGCGCGCCAACTCGATGCAGGAGAAGGTCGCGAACGCCTGGCTCGATCGGCTGCTCGAGAAGAACCCGGAGCTCCTCCGGATCTGATCGACGTCAGAGGCACTGGAACGTGACGCCCGCGGCCGGCTCGGGGGCGGGCGTCGTGCGCTGGTGCGCCCACGGCGCGACGCCCTCGGCGGCGGGGTCGAACTCGACGTTCGGGACGAGGTAGCGGAGCTCGTGGCGGCTGCCGTCGTCCGCGGCGAGGTTCGGCGCGCCGAGGTTTCGGCTCGAGAACTGGGTCGGCAGGTAGGCATGGTGGGGCACGCCGTCGACGTCGAACGTGAGGTAGGTCGACGAGCCGCGCGAGGCGTTCGTGACCTTCCGCTCGATCGCGGCGGACGGGGGGCCGAAGAAGACGCGGAAGTCCTCGTACGACCAGTCGACGTCGGGGCGCAGGAGCACGAAGCGGCGGCCGTCCGGCGTCGTCGCGTCGTACTCCACCGTGACCTGCGCCGGGATGTTCTCGACCGCGAGCGCCGCGATCTCGCTCGGCGAGAGGAGCGTCAACGTCTCGCCCTGCGAGCTCGGATCGAACGACTTCGTCGCTGGATCGGGGGCGCCGCGGAAGACGGCCATCGTCGTGGCGGCGCCGCCGGCGAGGTCGATCCGAACCTGCAGGTCCGAGGTCGCGTCGCCGACCATCAGCGCGATGAAGTCGGAACCTCCGCCGGAGCCCGCGACCTTCTCGCGGCGCACGCCGCCGGCGCCGCCGATGAAGACGCGGAGCTGCTCCGACGGCCCCGCCGGCCCGCGATCGACGAGGTACACCGTCCCGTCGCCGGCGCGTCCGCCCGCGACGACGGCGCCGAGGGCGATCGGCTTCGTATCCGCAACCAGCGGGTTGCATGCATGAAGGCCGCGGGCTTCGTCCGAGCCGCCGCTGGTGCAGGCGGACGCGGCGAGGGCCACGAGGACGAGCGCAGCCGCGAGCGTGCGAAGCATGATCGAATCCTCGAAAGCAAAAATCGGACCGATCGTCGTTCCGAGGAATTCCGCGGATTTCGGGAAGGTCGCGGCGTGCCAGAGTGGGCCAGACGCGACGTTCGCGTCCGATCAGAAGCAGAGGAACGAGAGGCCGGTGGTGAAGGTCGCGGCGGGGGCCTTCGGGGGCGCGGCGCCGTCGACGACCTCGCCGGGGGAGCCGGGGAGCGGCGTCAGCGTCGCGATGATGCCGGCGCCGTCCTCGAGGCGCGCGGCGCCGGACATCGGGTTGCTCTCCGCCGTCGTCAGCGTCGCGACCGTCTGGATGCCGTCGACGTCGAACACGACGGTCGTGAACGTCGCGAACGCCGCGCTCAGGACGGTGTACTCGACCATGCGGTCCGGCGGCCCGAGGAACACGCGCAGCGTCTCCGTCGTGACCACGCCGGTGGGATGGAGGACGAGGAAGCGGCGTCCGTCGCTCGCGGTCGCGGCGTAGAGCACGTCGACGGCGGGGAGGTCTTCGAGGGTGAGGCCCGCGTACGCGTCGGCGGCGACGGGCGTGAGCACCTCGCCGTCGATCTCGGGGTTGAAGGTCGTCGCCTCGCCGAGGACGCCGCGGAAGACGGCCATCCGCGTCGCCGGGCCGTCGAAGCCCTCGTGCTCGACCTTCAGCTGGAGGTCCGCGGCGTCGTTCAGCGAGAGGAGGAGCTCCTCCTCCGATTCGTGCACCGCCGCGACCTTCACGCGCTTCAGCGCCGTGCCGGCGGAGACGAACGCGCGCCGCTCGCCGGCCACCCCGGCGGAGGGCGCCGGCGTCTTGTCGACGACGTAGATCGTGCCGTCGGCGGCGCTGCCGGCCGCGATCACCGTCGCGAGCGCCAGCGGCTCGGGCGAGGCCGCGAGCGGATCGCACGGGCGCGCGCCCGAAGGCGGCGGCGGCGGGACGTAGGGATCCTCGCAAGCCGCGACGAGGAGAGCGACGAACGGCAGCAGACGTTTCACGAAGGGACCACCTCTCGACGGACCACGGCGGCGCCTTTCACCATCGCGGAGAGCTTGCCGAAGGCCGTCTCCCTCGACAGGTACTTCATCCCGCAGTCGGGCGCGACGATGACGCGCTCGGGCGGCAGCACGTCGAGCGCGCGGCGGATCCGCGTCGCGACCACCTCCGGCGTCTCGACGTTCGCGTCCCCGAGATCGAGCACGCCGATCATGAACGTCTTCGAGGGCGTCGCCGCGTCCTGCGCCTCGAGGAGGTGCGCGGGCGGGATCTTCCAGACCTCCCTCGCGCGGACGCGCGGCGGGAGACGCGACTTCAGGTTGGCGCGGTCGACGAGCCACTCCGGCTGCACGTAGCTGCCGACGACGGTGGTAGGGAGGAGCACGCTGCGATTATGGTACGCCGGTGGACGCCGTCCAGCGCGCAGCAAAGAGCACCGTCGCGAGCCTGTTCGCGGCGCGGGCGCGCGTGCATCCCGGGCGCGTCGCGCTCGACGACGGGACGCGGGCGCTGACCTACGGCGAGGTGCTGGAGCGGAGCGCGCGGCTCGCGGGCTTCCTCCGCGGCCGCGGCGTCCAGCGCGGCGATCGGCTCGCCGTGCTCTCCGAGAACCGCCTCGAGTACCTCGAGGTCCACCTCGCCGCCGCGCGCATCGGGGCGATCACGGCGTGCCAGAGCTGGCGCCTCGCGCCCGCCGAGCTCCGCCACTGCCTCGAGCTCGTGGAGCCCAAGGTCACGTTCGCGTCGCCGCTCCACGCAGAAAAGCTCGCCGCCGACCTCGTGCTCGGCGACGCCTACGAGGCCGCCCTCGCCGCCGCGACGCCGGCGCCGATCGACGACGCGGTCGATCCCGAGGACCCGCTGATCATCCTCTACACGAGCGGCACGACCGGGCTCCCGAAGGGCGCGGTCCTCAGCCATCGCGCCGAGATCGTGCGGAACCTCACCATGCGCGCGGAGCTCGGGCTCGCGAGCGACGACGACACCGTCGCGTGGCCGCCGCTCTATCACATGGGCGCGACGGAGTGGTCGCTCGGCACGCTCATGTCCGGCGGCGCCGTCTACGTCTTGCCCGGCTACGACGCGGCGAGGCTCGCGGACATCGTCGCGACGAAGAAGCTCGGCTGGCTGCTGCTCATGCCGGGGATGATCGCCTCGTTCGCGGAGGAGCTCCGCCGCCGCGCGATCGTGCCGCGCGGGATCAAGATCGCCGGCGTGATGGCGGACCTCGTGCCGCCGCACGAGCTCGCGGAGATCACGACGCTCCTCCGCGCGCCGTACGGCAACACCTTCGGCGCGACGGAGACCGGCTGCCCGCCGTGCTCCTCGAACCTGATCCCGATCGGCGTCGTGCCGGAGCGCCTCTCGAAGGAGCAGAGCCCATACTGCGAGGTCCGCCTCGTCGACGCGGACGGCGACGACGTGCCGGACGGGACGCCGGGGGAGCTGTGGATGCGCGGGCCGACGCTGTTCAGCGGGTACTTCCGGAACCCGGAGGCGAACGCGGCGTCGTTCGCGGGCGGCTGGTTCCACATGGGCGACGTGTTCCAGCGCAACGCGGACGGCACGCTCGACTTCGTCGATCGCGTGAAATACCTGATCAAGTCCGGCGGCGAGAACGTGTACCCCGCCGAGATCGAGCGCGTGCTGCTCGCCGATCCGCGCGTGGCGGAGGCCGCGGTCGTGCGCCGGCCCGACGCGAAGTGGGGCGAGGTGCCGGTCGCGTTCGTGGCGCGGAGCGACGCCGCGCTCACGGCGGAGGAGCTCTACGCGCGGTGCCGCGCGGAGCTTGCAGGATACAAGCAACCGAAGGACATCGTCTTCATCGCGCTCGAGGAGTTCCCGCGCAGCGCGTCGGGCAAGGTGCAGCGCCACGAGCTCGAGAAGCTGGAAAAGCTGGAGAAGCGGGAGAAGCGGCCATGAGCGAGAGACCGGTCACGACGAGCATCGCGACGCACGACGCGAAGGACATCACGATCCGCGGCAAGAGCTTGTGCGAGGACCTGATCGGCAAGCTGACGTTCACGGAGATGACGTACTTCCACGTCGTCGGGCGCGTTCCGACCAAGGCCGAGGCGGCCGTGCTCGACGCGTGTCTCGTCACGCTCATGGAGCACGGCCTCACCCCGAGCGTGCTCGCGACGCGGCTCGTGGCGTCGAGCGCGCCGGAGGCGCTGCAGTCCGCGGTCGCGGCGGGGCTCCTCGCGGTCGGCAGCGTGTTCGTCGGCACGGTCGAGGGCGCGGCGGCGCTCGTCGCGCGCGTCGCGGCGGGCGAGGACCCGGCTCGGATCGCGAAGGAGCACCGCGCGGCGAAGCGGCCGCTCCCGGGCTTCGGGCACCCCGAGCACAAGCCGGACGATCCGCGTCCGCCGCGCATCTTCGCCGTGCTCGACGCGCACGGGCTCCCGAAGAAGCACGTCGACGCGCTCCTCGCGCTCGGGCGCGCGGTCGACGCCGAGTACGGCAAGCACATCACGATCAACGCGACCGGCGCGGTCGCGGCCGCGCTCCTCGACGTCGGCGTCCCCGCCGAGATCATGCGCGGCTTCGCGGTGCTCGCGCGCTGCGCGGGCCTCGTCGGGCACGTGCTCGAGGAGATGCGCGCCCCCGCGATGGGCGCGATCTGGGACGCGGCGGAGAAGGCGGTCCCTTACGCGGAGCCTTAGCTCGGGGCTCAGCGCTTCGCGGGATCGAAGCGCGAGCGCATGCCTTCGAAGAGCTTGCCGAAGTCGCGATCGACGAGCTCGGTCCTCCGCGCCCACTCCGTGAGGCGGAACGGGAGCGCGGACTCGAACATGATCCACACCGAGTCGTCCGAGAGTCGGCGCGGGCCCTCCGCGTCGGCTTCGGCGAGCGACCAGGTCTCGTCGTAGGTCTCCGTCGTCACGCCGTGGGACGTGAGGAGCGGCGAGAGGAAGGTCACCCCCGGCTCGTAGCCGTGCTCCGGCTCCGGGGTCTTCACGACGCAGTTGATCTCGCTCGCGGCGTTGCGGTGCGCGAACGGCGGGCGGAAGCTGTGCTCGAGGACGTCCCAGCGCGGAGGGAACACGACGAAGTCGCAGATCGCGCGGCCGTGATCGTCGAGCGGCGCGGTGAGGACGGTGAAGATCGACGGGTCCTGGTGATCGAACCGGACGGACCCCATCGGGCTGAAGAGCGACAGATCGTACGAGAACGGGACGTGCGTGCCGTGCCACCCGACGACGTCGAAGGCGGAGTGCTTCTGCGTCGCGGCGTAGAGGCGCCCGCCGAGCTTCGTCACGATCTGGAAGTCGCACGCGCGATCTTCGTACGAGGCGACCGGCGCGTAGAAGTGACGCGCGTCGGCGAGGCCGTTCGAGCCGATGAGGCCGCGCTCCGGGAGCCGGAGCCGGCGGCCGAAGACCTCGAGCATCCAGCCGCGCCCCTCGCCCTCGGCGAAGCCGATCGCGAACCGGATCCCGCGCGGGATCACCGCGATCGATCCCGGCGGCACGCGGAGCCACCCGAGCTCGGTCCGGCACTCGAGGGTGCCGGTCTGCGGCGCGAGGAGGAGATCGCCGTCGGCGGACGAGAACGCGCGATCGGTCATGTCGGCGTTCGCGGCGTAGAGGTGGACGAGGTAGCCCGAGCCCGACGTCGGATCGCCGGCGCCGCCCAGGGTGGCGAGGCCGTCGACGAAGTCCACGCGCGCTGGCGCGGACGGGATCGGCGGAGGGCGCCAGCGCGTGCGGTTCGGCTCCACGCGATCGAGCGGGGAGAGGAACGGGCCCGGCGGGAGCTCGACGAGCTCGCCGTGATCGAACGAGGCGCGCACGCGGTAGAGCCAGACGCGCGAGTTCTCGACGTTGCGAACGGTGAACGGCATCCCGTTCACGAGCTCGGGGACGAGGCCATACGGCGAGAGGCGCGGGGCGTTCTGCGTCTCCGGGATCGCGCCCGGGAGCGCCTCCGATTCGTGCGCGCCGCCGTAGCCGCCCCGGCCTCGTACGTCCTCGGGTCCGCGCAAGCTCGTCTCCTTGATCGGGCTCGGTGTCTTGGGCCACGCGGCCTCGACGATCGGGTCCTCCATCGCGCCGCGCGGGAGCCCGAGCTCCTCGAGGCTCGTCGGCGCGCCGGTCGCGCGCGCGAGCCGCGTGAGCTCCGCGGCGGGGTCGACGACGCCGAGCACACGCGCGAGGGCCGCCATCGCGGCAGGGGCGCGCTCGCGCTGGTAGCGGACGACGTGCGGAAGGAGCACGGCATGCGTCCGCGCATGCGGCAACCCGAAGGCGCCGCCGAGCTCGTGACACAGCTTGTGATGGATGCCCGCCCCCGCATCCGCAAACGCGAGCCCCGCGAGGTACGCCCCTTCGAGCGCCTCCTCGCCGATGGTGCCGCTCGCGCCGATGGTGCCGCTCGTGCTGGTCGCGCCGCGGAGAGCGCGGACGATGAGGGTGAGCGCCTCCTCGGCGAGGGCGTGGGTTCCGCGGTCGGAGGGATCGTTCCACAGCGCCTCGACCGCGTGCGCCGCTGCGTTCCAGAGGCTCGCGACCGCGACGGGGCGGGGGAGGCTCGCGAGGCGATCGGGATCGTAGAGGACGAGGACGGGGCGCACGCGCTCGTCGCGTCCGGTCTTCTTCGCGCCGTCCTCGGTGATGCCGTAGACCGGGGTCATCTCCGAGCCCGAGTACGTCGTCGGGATCGCGACGACGCGCGCGGCGCCGCGGAGGGCGAGCGCCTTCGCGAGGCCGATCGCGGAGCCGCCGCCGAGCGCGAGGAGGACGTCGGCGCCCTCCGCCGCCGCGTGGGCGTCGTCGACCGTCGCGCGCGGCACGTGCTCGCGCGCCTTCGCGTAGACGGTCGCGCCGAGCGCGCCGAGGTTCTTCGCGAGCGCGGCCGCGTCGGCGGCGCGGCCGGGCGTGCAGACGACGAGGACCTTCTTCGCGCCGAGGGCCTCGAGCTCGGCGCGAGGGTCGAGCGAGACGCCGGCCCCGAAGACGACCTTTGCCGCACCGCGGCGGACCGAGAAGCGCGTCCCTTGTTGCAAGCGGAGACCGAGCTTAGCATCCGCGCTTCGTTGGGAGACCTGCCATGAAACTTCATTTCCATCCCGTGTCGACCGCGTCCCGTCCCGTCGTCCTCTTCTGCGCGGAGGCGGGCATCAAATACGAGCCCGTCGTCGTGGACCTCATGACCGGCGCACACGTGAAACCGCCGTTTTCCACGTTGAACCCGAACTGCCAGGTGCCCGTCCTCGAGGACGGCGACTTCGTGCTCACGGAGTCCTCGGCGATCCTGAAGTACCTCGCCGACAAGATCGACTCGCCCGCCTACCCGAAGGACCTCAAGAAGCGCGCGCGCGTGAACGAGGTGATGGACTGGTTCAACACCGGCCACTACCGCGAGTTCGCCTACCACCTCGTGTACCCGCAGCTCTTCCCGCACCACAAGCGCCCGACCGACGCGGGCCAGGCGGAGACGCTCCAGTGGGGCAAGACGCAGGCGGAGACGTGGATGGAGCGCCTCGACAAACACGTCCTCGGCGCGAAGAAGTTCCTCTGCGGCGACGAGATCACGATCGCGGACTACTTCGGCGCGGAGATCCTCGCCGCCGGCGACATCATCGGCGTGAGCTACAAGAAGTGGCCGAACGTCGAGCGCTGGATGAGCACCATGCGCGCGCTCCCGGGCTGGAAGACGACGAACGAGGCGACGGACGGCTTCGCCGCGTCGATGAAGGGCAAGGAGTTCGTCACCTTCGCGTGAAGGACGCGTGACCGCGTTCCCGGAGACGATCCCTACGTGGCTCCGGAACCCCGCGATCATGGCGGGCTACTTCCGCGATCCCGCGCAGACCGCGGCCGCGATCGACGACGAAGGCTGGCTCCACACCGGCGACGTCGTCCGTGAAGAAGACGGCGTCTTCACGTTCGTCTCGCGGAAGAAGGACATGCTCCGCCGCCGCGGCGAGAACATCGCGGCGGCGGAGATCGAGGACGTGCTCGCGGCGTACCCCGGCGTCGTCGAGGCCGCCGTCGTCGGCGTGCCGTCGGAGCTCGGCGAGGACGACATCGTCGCCTACCTCGTGCTCGCGCCGGGCACGCCGCACGACGAGGCCGCCCTCGTCGCTCCCACCCGTACGATGGGAGCGTCAGGTCGGGAGCAGCGCGGCGAGCGTGTCGAGGCTCGCGGTGCCGGTGTGCCGCTTGTGCTCCTCGCCGCCGACGAACGTGATGACGGTGGGGAGCGCGCGGACGCGGTACCTCGAGGCGATCGCGGCGTCGGCGTCGGCGTCGATCGCGAGGACCTTCACGCGGGCGCCCTCCCGCGCGGCGAGCTTCTCGACGATCGGTTCGAGCACGCGGCAGGGGCCGCACCACGCCGCCCCGAAGTCGAGGAGGACAGGGACCGGGGACCGGAGGACCTCACGCTCGAAGGACTCTGCCGTGACGAAAGGGATCTTGCTCATGCCGAGACAGGTCGCGAGCGAGCGGCATCTTTCATGAAAGCGCGCTGTAAGATCGGAGGAGCCTGGCACCTCTGCCTCGTGCGAGCCATGGAACCCCTCGACGCCCTGACCGATTTCATCCGTGCGCATCGCGGCGACGTCGTCTCCGCCGCCCGGCGCGAGGGGCTCTCCGCCGAGGACGCGGTCGAGTGCGCGCAAGAGGCCTTCGCGACCCACCTCCAGCTCCTCCATCGCGGCGACGCGCCGGTCCGGGCGGCGGAGTGGCTCCCGTACGTCACCACCATCGCGCGGAACACGGCGCGGAACCGCCGCCGCCGCCACCACGTCGCGCGACCGCACGAGGCCGAGCACGACACGGCGTCGGAGGCAGCCTCGCCGGAGGACCTCGTCGCCGCGGCCGAGGAGCACGTCCGCCTCCACGCGTGCGTCGAGCGCCTGTGCGGGACGCAGCGCTCGGTCGTGATGCTGCGCCTCCTCGAGGAGCGCGCGGGCGAAGACGTCGCGGCGGAGCTCGGCATCACCCGCGGCTACGTCGACGTGCTCCTGCACCGCGCGAAGGCCTCGCTCCGCGAGTGCCTGACGGAGTGACGGCGTGCGTCGGTTCGCGATCGCCGGCGCGGCCCTCTCGATCGGGCTCGGGCTCCTCTCGCGGAGGGCGCCGATCGGGCTCGCGCTCTGGGACAAGAGCTTCGGCGACGCGATCTACGCGGTGATGATCGGCTTCCTCGTGCTCGCCGCGCGGCCCGGGCTCGGCCCGCGCGCGGTCGGCCTCGCGGCGTTCGCGATCTGCTTCGCGCTCGAGGTGTTCCAGCTCACCGGCGTCGCGGGGAAGCTGCCGCGCTTCTTTCGCTTCGTCCTCGGGACGACGTTCGCCTGGCACGACGTCGCGTGTTACGTCGCCGGCGCGCTCGCGGTCACGGCGCTGTGCGCGCTCGAATCGCGCCGCCGACGGCGAGCATGACGCGAAGGAGCTGGATCGCGGCGAAGAGGAGCGCCGGCGCGACGACGAGCGCGCCCATGATGAAGAGCTCGCTCGGGATCGCCTTCATCGCGAGCTGGAGCAGCGTGCCGGCGCTGCCCGCGATGACCGCCACCCGCACCGCCTGGCGGGCGCGGGCGGCGACGGCGCTCAGCGTCAGGTCGTCCGCGATGCGGGCGAGCGCGAGGAGGATGCAGCTCGCCGTGATGACGCCGAGGCCAGTGCTCACCGCGGCGAAGATGGGGAGCGCGTCCATCGCGGTGAAGGCGGCGGAGAGGCTGCCGCCGAGCGCCTTCGCCGTCAGGCTCGTGCCGGCGGCGTCGAGGAGCAGCGCGAAGACCAGGCAGACGCTCGCGCCCGACGTGTACATGCGCGTGTCCGCGGACGGCGCGGGCGCGCGGCCGATCATCACGAGTCCGCCGATCGCCGCGAACGTCGCGATGGCGCTCACGAACGCGATGCCGACGATCGAGTCGCCGACGCCGCGGAGCGCTCCGTAGGAGCCCGCCATGGACTTCGCTTCGGCGAGCGCGCCGTACGACGCGAGGGCGCACAGGACACGGACGGCCACCGCGCCGAGGTAGAGGGTGATGCCGTCCGCCACCGTCCGCCACTCCCGTCCGAGCCGCGAGTCGGACGCCGGCGCGCCCGGCTCCTCCGGCGTCGCGCGCCCGATCGCGACCGCGAGCCATCCCGCGCCGACCACGAACGCGAGCGAGGCGACGCGGCTGAGCCCCGTCCAGATCGCGTTGTAGGTCGCAGAGTCGGCGCGCACGAGCCACTCGACCGCGGCGAGCAGGTCGAGGACGGCGAGCAGACCAGCCGCGACCGCGCCGACGAGCGACGGAGCGCGCGCGCGGGCCGCGCGACCGGCGGCGAGCATGATCAACACGAGCGCGCCGAACGCCGCTCCGCGCGCCACCATGCCCGCGCTGCCGGCGACGCGCAGGAAGGACGACTCGAAGTCTCCGGTCGTGCGCATGCGGTGGATCGCGATCTCCTGCAGACCGCGCGCGACGAGGTTCGCCGCGAACGCCCCCGCCGCCACGCGCCCCGCCGTGCGCGCCCACGTCCCTGCGGCCGCGACCGCGCCGAGAGCCGAGAGGATGACGAGGCCCCACCACAGCCAGTGGAGGACGGAGGCGACCTTCGTCGCGAGCTCGTAGTGCCCTTGCTCCGCTGCGCGCGCGAAGAGACGCGCGTTGATGAAAGCGAACGTGGTCCCGAGCGCGGTCGCGACCGCGAGGACGGCGAGCCCGGAGCGCGGTCGCATCATCATCGGCCGTCGGAGCCTATCCGATCGGCGCGCCGCGGCCTCGAGCCGTTCTATTTCTCGATAATCATTGGTTTTTCTAAAAAAGTGCACCGCGCGTCTGTGCCCGCGCTCGAAGCCGGCGCAAACTGGAGGCTCGCGCGTGGAGACCGAGCGAACGCATGATCGCGCCGCCCCGCACGAGCGGGAGTTCTGGCGCAAGGCCGCGCGCTGGGGGTCGAGCGGCCCCGAGTGGTGGCTGCGTCACGGTCCGCCCTTCATCGGCTGGGCGATGGCGGCGATCGTCCCGTCCGCGCGGCGATCGGTGCGCGCGAACCTCCATCGCGTGCGTGGTCCGACGTCGCCGCTCCGCGACGCGCGGGACGTGCTCGCGACGTTCGGGACGTTCGCGTCGTGCGTCGCGGAGGTGCTCTCGAACGAGGCGCCGGGCGGACCGAAGCGCCCGCGCGCGCTGATCCACGGCGAACGCCACGTCCGCGCGGCGATCGCGGCGCGGCGCGGGGTCGTGCTCGTCACCGCGCACACGGCGGGATGGGACATCGTCGGGCCGCTCCTCGGCGCCGACTTCCAGCTCGACCTCGTGCTCGTCACCCACGCCGAGCCCGACGCGCGCGCGGGCGACATCCAGGACGAGGCGCGGCGCCGGAGCGGCGTGAAGATCGCGCGCGTGGGCGACGATCCGCTCGCCTCGCTCCCGCTCCTCCGCCACCTCCGCGGCGGCGGCGTGGTCGCGCTCCAGCTCGATCGCGTCGTGCCCGGCATGAGGACCCGCCGCGTGCCGCTGCTCGGGAGGGAGGGGGAGCTGCCGGAGGGGCCGTTCCGGCTCGCGGCGGCGTCGGGCGCGCCGGTCCTCCCGGTCTTCTGCGCGCGGCGCGGGCATCGCTCGTACCTCGTCGAGGCGTTCGAGCCGCAATGGATCGCGCGGCGCGCGCCGGAGGCCGACGTCGACCGCGCGGCGGCGACGGTCGCCGCCGCGATGACCCGGTTCCTTCGCGCGCATCCGACGCAGTGGTTCCAGTTCGGCAACGGCTAGTGATATGGTCGCCGCCCTTTCGCCATGGCGACGCGCCTTCACATCGGAACGAAAGAGCTGCGCGGTGCGCTCACGGCCTACGCGAAGCGCTTCGACCTGCTCGAGATCAAGGGCGAGAGCGCCGCGACGCTGAAGCGCGCGCCTCTGTCCGCCACGCTCAAGAAGTGGCGCAAGAGCGTGCCGCCGCACTTCGACTTCGTCGTCGTCGCCGGCCCCGCCGTCGGAAAGGTGAAGGCCTCCGACGCGCTCGAGGCGGAGCTCGAGGCGATGCTCGCGACGGCGAAGGTGCTCGAGTCGCGCGTCATCGTCCTCCCGACCCACAGCGACGTGACGCCGTCGAAGGTCTCGCGCGACCGCGTCGCGAAGCTGCTCGAGCGCATCCCGCGCGACGCGTCGACTGTGGTCTGGGAGCCGAGCGGCCTCTGGGAGCACGAAGACGCGGCGGTGCAGGCCAAGCAATGGGGCGTCGTCCTCGCGTGCGATCCGGTGCGCGACGTCGTGCCGGTCGGCCCGGTCGCCTTCTGCCGCCTCCGCGCGCTCGGTCAAACCCGCGCCTACAGCACCGCCGCGCTCGAGAAGGTCGCGCGCGCGATCGGCGAGCGGCGCGACGCGTACGTCGTGATCGAGACCGACGGCGCGCTCAAGGAAGCCAAGACGCTCCGGGCGCTGGTCCGCGCGGCGGGCTCGAAGACTCGAGGCGGGATGGGCCGCCTGATCCGCCCGCGCGGCGCCGCGGCTCGCGACGACGACGACGACGACGACGAGGAATAGCGAATGGCGCTCAGGAAGGCTCGCGCAGCGGTCGGTCCGTCGCCGGAGGTCGAGGCGGTCACGAACGAGCTCCTCGGCAAGGGCAACGCGGTGGACGCGGTCATCGCCGGCGTCTTCGCGGCGTGCGCGCTCTCGCCCGGCACGCTGCTCGGTCCGGTGCAGCTCCTCGTCGGCGGCGCGGGCGCGGGGCTCCTCGCGGTCGACGGGCGCGTGCGCCAGCCGGGCCTCGGCGCGCCGCGTCCGCGCGGCTTCCAATCGGCGGAGGAGATCCCGGACGCGGCCCGCGTCGGCGTGCCCTGGCTCCCGGCCGCGATGTCGGTCGCCCTCGCGACGATGGGGAGCGCGACCTTCCACGCCGTCGTCGCGCCGGCGGTCGCGCTCGCGAAGGGGACCGCGCGCGCCGACGTCCTCGCGCGCATCCAGAGCCGCGGCCAGCGCGCCTTCGAGGACAAGGCGCTCGGCGGCGAGCTCGTCTACGCGTTCGGGCGCACGAACGGCGGCCTCCTCACGCCGGAGGACCTCGCTTCGGCGCAGCCCGACGTGCAGAAGGCGATCCGCGTCGCGCGCGGCGACGCCGGCATCGTCACGGTGCCGTGGGCGCACGTCGAGGACCGGAGGCTCGCGGCGCCGGCGGGCGAGGTCGACGTCGCCCGCGTGCGCGCCGTCGCGGCGGTGGACCGGAACGCGACGTTCGCGCTCGCGTGCTGGGACGAGGCGACCGACGGCCGCTACCTGGAGGAGCTCGGCCTCCGCGCGCCGTTCTTCGCGGAGCCCGTCCGCCGCGGCGAGACGCGCGTGAAGCCGGGCGACGTCCGCCCCGCCGCCGCCCCCATCGCGATGATCGCCGGCGCGGCCCCGGAGATCGCGTTCGCTTCCTACGGCGCGTCCGACGCCTACGACATGCTCGCGCAGGCGATCGAGGGCTACCTCGAGCGCCGCGTCATCGACGCCCACGGCGAAGCCCGCCTCGTCGCCCTGACCCACGCCAACCAGACCGCCTCGATCCTCCGAAGCTAAGGCTGGGTCGCACAAACGCCAAAAGCCGCGTCTCGGACGCGGCTTCGAAAGGGCGGCGGGGGCGCGGCTAGAGCTTGACGCCGTGGCGCTTCGCGTACGCGAGGACGCCGATCTTGTCGATCGTGCGGATGTCGCGCGTCGTCAGCTTGAGCGAGACGAAGCGGTTGAGCTCGGGCACCCAGACGCGGCGCTGCTGGATGTTCACGTTCTGCCAGCGCTTCGTCTTGATGTTGGAGTGCGAGACGTTCTGCGCCTTGAGCTTGCGCTTACCGGTGATGTCGCTCTTCGCCATAACGGCGCGCAAAATGGCTGAAAAGGCGCACAGTGTCAAGCGCTACGGCGGGGCGACGAAGGCGCCCCCAAGCTCGCTCGCCCCGACGGGGAGCGGCGTCACCGGCGTCCAGCCGGACAGGTCACCAGTCGCCGGATCGGCCGTGGCGATGAGCACGTCTGTCAAGGACTTGTCATCCCAGCCGCCCGCGATGACGATGCGGGTTCCGTGCGCGGCCACGGCCGCCGTGCTCACGTACTTCGGGAGCGGCGTGGTGAGCTTCCACGAACCGAGCGTGCCGTCCTGCCCGATCGGCGCGAAGATCACCGCCGCGCGCGCGATCGGCGCGTCCCAGTCGGCGCCGACGACGTAGAGGAAATTCCCCATGACGACCGCGCGCGGCCAGTAGTTGGTGGCGGGGAGAGGCGTCGTCGCCGTCCACGCGCCGAGGACGCCGTTCTCGCCGCGCCGCGCCATGAACACGGAGTCCTGATGCTGGCCGTCCTTGTTCTTGCCGCCGACGACGTACGCGAAGCCCGCGCTCGCGGCGCACCCATGGAGCTGACGCTCCACCGGCAACGACGTCGCGTCCTTCCACTCGAGCGGCGAGCCGCGCCGCGCGGCGCGCACTTTCGCGGTGGGAACGCCATCGCTCACGCCACCCGTGACGAGGAGGGTATCGCCCATCGCCGCGGCGCACGCGTTGTATTGATCGGGGTGCGTCGCCTCGATCGTGAGCGAGCCGACGCCGTCGTCGGTGCGCTTCGAGCTCACGACCTGCGCCGGGTCCAGGACGAAGAACGTGTCGCCCACGGCGGCGAGGCGCGTGTACAGCTTGGCTGGCCTCGGGAGCGTCGGGCCCGGCCGCCACGGACCGAGACCGCCGTCGGCATGGAGGACGGCGCTGTAGACCGTGTCGAGGTCCTTGTCGCCGATCGAGTCGTAGCCGCCCGCGACGACGAGCGTGGGCGGCGCGGGCGGTGTCGCCGGCCCGGCCTCGGCGTCCACCGCGTCGCCGTCGCCGCCGTCGGCGATCGGCCCGCCCGGGTCGGGCGCGTCGCCGGTCGCGTCGGGAGGACCGGCATCGGCGCCGGAGCCGCCGGTGAAGCCGTCGAGGTCCGTGAGGAGACCGCAAGCGGCGAGGGCGAAGGCGCCGAGGACGAGAGGGAGGAGACGGCTCATGCTTTCAATCCTCCAAGCTGCGCGACGAGCTCGCGGCAGAAGGCGCGGACGCGCTCGAAGCCGGCCGTCTTCTGGAGCGACACCTCATCCATGTAGAGCCGGCGCGCGAGCTCCACCTGGACGACGTGGACGTCGGCCGACGGCCGGCCGTAGTACGCCGTCGTGTAGCCGCCCTGGTAGGGATCGTCGTGCGCGACGGAGAAGCCCGACGCCCGCGCGTGGCGGTCGACCACCTCGATGAAAGAGGGGGCGGCGCTCGTGCGTCCGCGCGTGCCGGGGACGACGTCGGCGCGGGCGGTCGGCGCGTCGCCGTTCGGCCCGCGGCCCATGCTCGGCATCGAGTGCGCCGCGACGACGACGGCGTGGCCGAAGCGGGCGCGCTTGCGATCGATGAGATCGGCGAGCGTCCGGTGGTAGGGCCGGTAGTACGCCTCGAGGCGCCGATCGAGCTCGCGGCGCGAGAGCGGGGCGTCGAGGACGCGGAAGCCCTCGCTCGTGAGGCGCCACACGATGCCGCGCGTCGCGCGCGCGTTGGCCGGCGCGCCCTCGACCGACTCGGAGTCGACGTCCTTCTCGCTCCGGTTGAGGTCGACGAGGTAGCGCGAGGTGCGCGCGACGAGCGTGGTCGCGCCGCGGGTGGGGGCGTCTTGGTAGAGCTCGTCGACCCAGAGGTCGGCGTCGCGCCCGATCGAGCGGGCGGGGGCGGCGAGCGTGGCGAGGGCGACGCCGTCGAGCGTGAGTCCCGCGTGCGGGATCTCGACGATGACGGGAGTCTCCTCCACGGTCGGTTCGATGACTTCGAACGGCGTCTTCACGCTGATGATGACGCTATCACTGCTGCGGGTCAGGCGCGCGGGTGCGCGCGTTCGAAGGCGGCGCGGACGTGATCTTGCGCCACGCGCGTGTAGATCTCGGTCGTCCCGAGGTCGGCGTGCCCGAGCATCGCCTGCACCGCGCGGAGGTCGGCGCCTCCGCGGAGGAGGTGGGTCGCGAAGGAGTGACGGAGCTTGTGCGGGGAGATCGGCGTGACGATCCCGCACGCGCGGGCGTACGCCTTGAGGAGCTTCCAGAGGCCTTGCCGGGTGAGGCGCGTCCCCCGCGGCGAGAGGAAGAGGTGTTTGTCCTTCGTCGCGCCCTTGTTGAGCGGGCGAACGAGCTCGAGGTACCGCTCGATGCGCTCGAGCGCCACCTGGCCCACCGGCACCACGCGCCGCTTGCCGCCCTTGCCCAGCGGCGAGACGGTGCCGACGCGCCGATCGAGCTCGCCGAGGGCGAGGCCGCACAGCTCCGAGACGCGGAGGCCGGAGGCGTACATGAGGTGGATCATCGCGCTGTCGCGGATCCCCTTCGGGCTGTCGTTCGGTGGCGCGGCGAGGAGGCGGTCGACCTCGTCGTACGAGAGCACGCGCGGGAGCTTCCGCCCGAGCTTCGGCCGCTCGACGAGCTCGCTCGGATCGGCCGCGATCGCCTTCTCGCGGACGAGGAACTTGAAGAAGCCGCGCACCGCGGAGAGCTGCCGCGCGCTCGAGCGCGCCGATTTCCCGCGCCGGCTGGCGGCGAGGACGAAGTCGAGCACCTGCGCCGGATCGATCGCCTTCGGGTCGCCCTCGCCGTCGACGTGCTTCGCGAGCTCGCCGAGGTCGCGCGCGTAGGCCTCCAGCGTGTTCCGCGCGAGCGCGCGCTCGACCCGGAGGTGGTCGAGGTACGCGTCGATCCACGAGAGGACGTCCACGCGCTCAGCTTACCGTCGCGCCCCGCATCGCGCGAAGAAGCGGCGCCGGATCGTCGAGCCGCATCAAGGCCTCTCCGATGAGCGCCGCGTCGACCCCGCTCCGCGCCACCGCCGCCACGCCGGCGGCGTCCTTCAGGCCGGAGAGGTGCAGCTTGATGCATTTTGCAGGTATCTGGGCGAGCACGCGCTCGGCGCGCGCGGCGTCCATCTGCAGCGTGTCGAGGTCGCGCGCGTTGACGCCGATCACGGTCGCGTCCGCCGCGAGCGCGGCGGCGAGCTCGGGCTCGTCGACGATCTCGACGAGCGGCTCGAGCCCGCGCGCGCGGGCGTGGCGGACGAGCGCGGCGAGGCGCGGCGGCGAGACGATGCGCACGATCAAGAGCACCGCGTCCGCGCCGCACGCCGCGGCCTCGTCGATCTGCCGCTCGTCGAGGACGAACTCCTTCGCGAGGACGAGCGCGTCCGGCGCGGCGGCGCGCGTCTCGGCGACGAAAGGCCACCCGCCGTCGAAGAACTTCGCGTCGGCGAGGACGGAGATCATCGCCGCGCCGCCGGCGGCGTAGACGCGCGCGCGCGCGGCGACGGTGAGGGCGGTGGAGAGCGCGCCGGCGCTCGGGCTCCGCCGCTTGATCTCGGTGACGAGCCGCAGCGGCTCGCCGGGCGCACGCCGCAGGCGCGCGAGCACCTCCGCGCCGCGCGGCTCCGCGCGGGCTCGCGGCTCGCGCGCGCGCAGCTCCGCGATCTCGACGGCCTTCTGCGCGAGGATCGCCTCGAGCACGCCGCTCATGGGCTCCGGACCGCGGCTCGCCACGCCTCGAGCTTCTCGCGCGCGCGGCCCTCGTGGATCGCGGTGCGCGCCTCGTCCGTCGCGTCGCGCGGCTTCGCGCCGGTCGCGACGACGAGGGCCGCCGCCGCGTTGAGGACGACCGCGCCGGCGGCCGGGTGCGCCGCGCCGGAGAGGATCGCCTCGAGCGCCTTCGCGTTCTCGGCCGCGTCGCCGCCGCCGAGGGCGCGGAGATCGACCGGCTCGACGCCGAAGTCCGCCGGCGTGACGACGCGCTCCTCGACCGCTCCGCCGTCGAGGACGCTCACGCGCGTCGGGGCGGCGGGGGAGACCTCGTCGAGGCCGTCCTCGCTCCGCACCGCCCACGCGCGCGTGACGCCGAGGCGGCCGAGCGCGGCGGCGACGACCGGGCGGAGCGCGTCGTCGTAGACGCCGACGAGCTGGTGCGTCGCGCGAGCGGGGTTCACGAGCGGGCCCAGCGCGTTGAAGATCGTGCGGACGCCGAGCTCGCGACGCGCGGCGGCGGCGTGGCGGAGGGCGGGGTGGTGCGCCGGCGCCATCAGGAACGCGATGCCGGCGTCGCGGAGGACCGCCGCCTGCCGCTCGGGCGCGAGATCGGTCGGGATGCCGAGCGCCTCGAGCACGTCCGCGCTCCCGCAGCGGCTCGAGACGGAGCGGTTGCCGTGCTTCGCGACGCGCACGCCGCACGCCGCGACGACGACGGCCGCGCCGGTGGAGACGTTGATCGTGTGCGCGCCGTCGCCGCCGGTGCCGCACGTGTCGAGGACGACCTCGTGCTCGTGCGCGACCGGGGTCATCACCTCGCGGAGCGCCTCGGCGGCGGCGACGATGACGTCGGCGCCCTCGCCGCGGAGGCGGAGCGCCGTCGCGAAGGCGCCGATCTGCACCGGGGTCCACGCGCCCGCTAGGATCGCCGCGAAGGCGGCGCGGACCTCGGCCGGGCCCAGCGCGCCGCGCTCGATCAGCGCGAAGGTCTCGGCGAAGGTCGTCATGCGCGCGCGAGCCGGGCGACCCAGTTCGCGACGAGCTGCTTGCCGTGCGTAGTCAGGACGCTCTCGGGGTGGAACTGCACGCCCTCGATCGGCTGCGTCTTGTGCGCGAGGCCCATGATCTCGCCCTCCGCCGTCCAGGCCGTGACCTCGAGGCAGTCGGGGAGGGAGCTCCGCTCGACGAGGAGGGAGTGATAACGCGTCGCCTCGAAGGGCGAGGGGAGGCCCGCGAAGACGCCCTTGCCCTCGTGGAGGATCGGCGACGTGCGCCCGTGCATCAGGCGCTCGGCGCGGACCACCTTGCCGCCGAAGGCCTGGCCGATCGACTGGTGGCCGAGGCACACGCCGAAGAGCGGGACCTTCGCGTGCGTGATCGCGGCGAGGGACACACCGGCGTCGGACGGCGTGCACGGCCCGGGGGAGACGAGGACCCCGTCCACCGCCGCCGCCGCGACGGCCGCCGCGTCGACCTCGTCGTTCTTCACCACCCTCGACTCGGCCCCGAGCTCGCCCAGGTACTGGACCAGGTTGAAGGTGAACGAGTCGTAGTTGTCGATGACGAGCACCCTCATCCGGGCCTGAATTGTACACTTGTTGAAACTTTCGCCTGTGGCGAGAGTCCGTCCAAAGTGGAACGTCCGTCGCGCGTCCAACCGGCCGGCTCCTCCTTAGTTGCGGAGCGGGAGGAAAAAAGATTATCGTGACGCGCGCTTTCACATCCCTCCCTGGGGGCTCGATGGCCGACGAAAAGAAGCCGAAGATCGATCTCAAGGCACGTCTCGGCAAAGGTGCCGCCGGCGGAGCCACGCCGCCGCCGCCCCAAGCCGGCGGTATGCCCGGCGGCATGCCCGTGCCGGCGCCCGTCCCCGGCGGCGTCGCGGCGGGCATCGGTCAGACGACCGCAAACCTCGGGCCCGGACCGGCCGGGATCCCCGCGCCGACACCCACCGCGCCGCGCGTCGGGGGAGGCCTGCCGGTTCCGCCCGGCATCCCCGTCGGTCCGCCACCCGCGTTCCAGGCTCCGGGCATCAAGCTCGACCCTTCGAACCCGCTCGCCGCCGCGATGGCGCCGGCGCATCCGGCGCGCGCGAAGTCGGTGCCGCCGCCGCAGCCGCAGCGCATCGAGGTCGACGAGCTCACGGTGCAGGAGGCGCGGAAGGGCGCGCGGAAGCAGGGCCTCGTCGCCGGCCTCGTCGTCGGCGTCGTGCTCGGCGCGGTCGGCTACATCGCCGGCGGCGCGCAAGAGACGAACAAGGGCCGCACGCAGTCCACCGCGCACGCGAAGTCGCTCGCCGCCGACGTGAACACGTCGCGCGAGACGCTGAAGACGATCGCGGACAAGGTCGAGGCGGGCCGCAACACGCTCGGGCGCGACAAGAAGTTCCCCGACACGCTCGCGAAGGAGCTCGGCGCCCTCAACGTCGACTTCGACGGATCGAAGCTCGCCGGCGTCCGCTTCAGCGGGTTCAGCACCGAGACGACGTCGGGCCTCATCGAGTACATCACCGGCGTCCAGTCGCTCAACGACCGCCGGAACGCGCTCATCGGCCTCCTCACGAAGCTGCAGAAGCCGATGACGGAGCAGCTCGCGAACGCGGCCGCGAACAAGCCGCCGCAGGTCACCTTCATCGTCCTCCTCAACCGGGACGGCGCGAAGAACCCGTACGCGGTGCTCGCCCCGCTCAAGACGCCGATCGAGCTCACCGCGAACATGCCGGCCGAGTTCACGGCGATCGATCCGATCAGCAAGGGCGGCGTCACCGCCCCGAAGGCGACCAGCTTCGACAAGCCCGGCGCGGCGTACGTCGTGCCGCGCTCGATCGAGGCGGCGATGCCGAGCGAGACGTCGGGCCAGATCGGCCAGCTCGTCAGTCAGCTCACGAACATGATCAACGCGATCCGCGGCGAGCAGCCCGTCCAGGGGCCCGAGGGCGGCTCGGTGGTGGAGCCCAAGCCGGGCCTCCTCGAGCGCGCCGACCGGCTCGTCACCGGTCTCAACAAGGTTCAGTAGAAGGGGCGCGGCCCCACGCGAGGTCGCCGTCGTCGCTCACCGCGGCGCCGACCTCGACGTAGCCGCGCGCGACGAGGGCGGTGCAACGTCGCGTGCGCGCGACCGTCTTCGCGCGCCCGAACACGGCGAGGACGCTCCGCGCGAGCGACTTCGGCTCCTCGACCTGGGCCGGGATGACGACCAGGCTCCCGGGATCGAGCTCGTCCGGATCGGGGAGCGCGGCGACGGCGGACTCGAGCGACGACGCGTCGGCCTCCGAGAGCACGACGAGCCTCGCGGAGTCGATGTCGGCGGCGGAGAGCGGCGTCGCGGCGGTGCGCGCGCGCACGCCGACCGCGGGCCGGCTCGCCTTCGGCGCGGGGATACGGTCGCCGCTCACGGGTCCTCGCTCGTGGGGTCCTCGCTCATGGCGCGGAGGTCTCGGCGGGAGGGGCGAGCTCGGGCTCGGCGCGGACGATCTCGACCTTCATCACGTGCGTCTCGTTCGCCTCGCGCACGATCAGCTTGTACCCGTCGAGCTGCACCGTCGCCCCGACCTCGGGCACGCGGCCGACGCGGTGGACGACGAGGCCGCCGATCGACTCGAAGTCGCCCTCCTCGGGGAGCTTGGTCCCGATCGCCTTCTCGAGCTCCTCGATCGGCATCGCCGCGTCGGCGACGAAGCGGCCGTCGGCGAGCTTCGTGATGTTCGCCTCGTCCGTGTCGTACTCGTCGCGGATGTCGCCGACGATCTCCTCGATGATGTCCTCGAGCGTCACGAGGCCGCCGGTGCCGCCGAACTCGTCGGTGACGATCGCGAGGTGGAGGCGGCGGCTCCGCATCTCCCGCAGCACGCTGAGCGCGCCCTGCCCCTCGGTCACGAAGAGGACCGGCTTCCGGATGAGGTCGTCGAGCTTCTTCGCGGTGAGCATGCCCGCGCGGACGACGTCGAACAGGTCCTTCACGTAGAGGAGGCCGATCACGTTGTCGGGCGTGTCGCGGTAGACGGGGTAGCGCGAGTGGCCGTCCTTGATGACGTGCTCGAGCACCTGGTCGAGCGAGAGGTCGATGTGGATCGTGGACATGTGCCGGCGCGGGACCATGACCTCGCGTGCCATCAGGTTCTTGAAGTCGAGCACGTTGCGGATCATCGTCGCCGGCTCTTTCTCGAGCGCGCCCGCCTTCTCGCCCTGGGCGACGATCCACTCCACCTCCGTCTCGGTGAGCCGCGCGTCGGCGTTGGTCGGCGCGTCGGGGACCTTCGTGCCGACGAAGCGGGCGAGCATCGCGAGCGGCTCGGCGACGGGGAGGACGACGAGCTCGAACGGCTTCAGGAGTCGCAGCGCGAGGCGGCCGACCTCCTCCGGGCGGCGGCGCGCGATCGTCCCGAAGATCTCGGCGAACGTCGCGTAGGTGAGGACCGAGACGACGACCGCGACGAGCGCGGAGATCGCGGGCCGCGCGAACGGGTTGAAGGTGTCGGCGAGGACGACCGCGGCGAGGCTGATCGCGGTGACGCGGACGACGAGCCAGCGCGAGAGGAGGCGGAGCCGCGACTCCGCGTAGCGCGTGAACGCCGGGTCCTTGTCCTCGACGAGGGTCTGCAGGCGCGCCTCGGGCAGCGAGGTCAGCGCCGCATCCGCAGCGGCGAAGAGCGAGCCGACGGCGGCCGCGGTGACGGCCAGAGCTATCGGTCCGAGGGGGGGCGCCAAATCGTCGTGCCCAGGGAGCACAGGTGTCCCCAGACGGGAGAGACGGTAGCCCGAGGGGTCCACCGCTTCAATCTTTCCCGGTCAGGGGCTGCGCCCCCGACACCCCCGCTCGTCACCAGGGCCCCCGAAGACGGGGGCGCTGCGCGCCGCTGGAGCGGCCCCGGTGACGAGCTGGGCGGGGTGCCGCATCGGATTGGGCGCAACCTGGCGGGCGCTCGGTCGAAGGTGGTGGCCATGTCCGCGCCTCCGACCCGAACATCCGCTCGAGCTCGCCCTGTGACCAAGACGCCTGCTTCGAGGCCGATTTCAAACGTCATTTCGAATCCTTTCGCGCAGCTTTTTGCCAAGACGATGAAGGCTTGCCCGGCTCGGAGCGGGCCGGCGCCGAAGAAGGGTCCGGAGATGGGGGCCGCGCCGAAGGTCGCCGCGCCGAAGGTCGCTGCCCCGAAGGACGCGAAAGATGCGGATCTCCTCGTCGATGACGGGAAGCGGAGGCCGCCGGAGGCGGACCCGCTCGATCCGGACACGCGCCGCTTCGCGCAGCTCGCGCCGCCGGCGTTCACGCCGGTCGCGGCGGCGCCGGTCGCAGCGGCCGACGAGATCGCGCCGCGCGCGCGCGTGTCGATGGAGGAGCTCCTCCCGCAGCTCGTGAAGCGCATCGCGTGGGCGGGCGATCGCCGGCGCGGCTCGGTGCAGATGGAGCTCGGCGCCGGCCCCCACGCCGGCACCGTCGTCACCGTGCACGCCGACGACGGACACGTCCGCATCGAGCTCCACGGCGACGACGCCGGCACCCTCCAACGCCGCCTCGAGGCGCGCGGCTTCCACGTGGAGCGCTGACGTCACCGGGGGCGCGGGAGCGCGCGTTTGTCGAAGGCTCGGGCGATGGTGTTGGAGGGGAGGGGGGTCGCGCGGGACCAGGAGAGCTCGGTGCCGAGGACGCGTTCTAGCGTGAGGTCGCCATGCTCCTGTTGCCACGTGAGCTCGCCGCGCTCGGCGCGCCAGGGGAGCTCGCCGCTCGCCCACTCGAGCTTCGTGAAGAACGGCGGGTCCGTCAGGTCCTCCGCGATCGTCCCCGCCTCCACCGGCGCGACGTAAGACCAGCGGCCGTCCGCCCCCGCCACGAGCCAGCGCAGGCCGATGCCTGCACTGTACATGCAGTACTCCTGCCACCGTTCGCCCTCCTCGTTGACGCGCGCGACGAGGCCGAGGACCGTGTACTCGACGCCGTCGAGAGCGCCGCGATCGCCGGGGACGAGCCACGGCTCGATCCCGCTCGGCGGCGAGACGTCGGGGACCGCGACGAGGCGGGGTGGATGTGGCGCGAGCGCGAGGCCCAGCGCGCGCGGGTCGATCGCGCGGCCGAGGAACGTGCGGCCCTGCGCGACCGAGGCGCGCCGCGGCGCGGGGGCGACCTCGCAGAGGTCGAGGAAGTCGTACGGCTCGGGCGGCGGCTCGACCTCGCCCCAGTCCGCGAGCCGCGTCGCGGTCCCGCGCTCGACGACGATCCACGGCAGGCGATCGCCGGGGAGGAGCGCGTCCGCGGCCGACACGAGCGAGCCCTCGCGGAAGAGCGTGAACGAGCCCGCCGCCTCCGAGAGGAAACACGGGACGTCCGAGAGCGTCCACTCGTTCCAGAGGTTCCCGCGCCGCCCGCGGAAGCAGCGACGGCCGGTGAGCTCGAACGGCCGGCCTTCGAGCGTGCCCTTCGCGCCGAGGGTGAGGATGCTCGTCGCCGCGAGGTCGGCCGTGAGGTCGTGCGTCATGCTTCGGCGAGGACGCGCAGCGCGTTGTCGCGCAGGATCTTGCCGACCGCGCGGCGCGAGAAGCCCGCTTCGAGGAGCGCGTCCGTGAGCAGCGGGAGGCCGCGCGGGTCCTTGAGCGGCTTGGTCGGGATGATGAAGCCGTCCCAGTCGCTCCCGAGCGCGGGCGCGTCCTCGCCGACGACGTCGACGATGTGCTTCAGGTGCTTCACGACCGGCTCGAGCCCGTCGCCCCCGACGAAGCGCGGGCAGAAGATGACCCCGACGACGCCGCCCTTGTCCGCGACCGCGCGGAGCTGCGCGTCGTCCACGTTGCGCCAGTGCTCGAACGCGCCGAGCACGCCGGTGTGGCTCACGATCGGGGGCTTGTGCGCGACGCGGCAGGCGTCGATGAAGCCTCGCTTGTTGATGTGCGCGAGGTCCACGATCACGCCCTCCGCCTCGCAGCGCTCGACGAGCTGGTGGCCCCAGCGCGTGAGCCCCTCGTCGCGCTGGCCGCGCCCGTAGGCCGGGAAGCCCGCCTCGTTCGAGCTGAAGTGGAGGAACCCGATGTAGCGGACGCCGCGGCGCGCGAAGACGCCCACGTTGTCGAGGTCGCCCTCGAGCGCGTGCGCGCCCTCGATCCCCAGGAGCGCGGCGATGACGCCGTCCTCGTTGCACTCCTGGATCTCGGCCGCCGTCTTGACGAGGCGCATCGCCCCCGGTCGATGCGCGATCTGCCGATCGAGCGCGTCGATCTGCTCCATGCACGTGCGCGCCATCCCGCGCGGGCGGTCCGCGAGCGGGAGCGAGACGAGCCCGAAGAACTGGGCGCCCATGCCGCCCTCGCGCATGCGCGGGAGGTCGACGTGGCCGCCGAGGGCGGCGAACGGGAGCGGCGGCTCGTGCGCCTTGTGCATGTCGTAGCCGATCCAGCGCGACCACATCAGCGTGTCGGCGTGCAGGTCGATCGCAGGATGCTCGTCGTGGAGCGAGCGGGCGGCGTCGGAGCCCTGCATCGCCCACCAGCGTGCAGCCGTCCTATGCGATGGGCAAGCCCAACGTGCTTGGCGCCGCCCGTCCGTACGCATAAAAACGAGGGGTGATCGCCCAGTCGATGCTCGACCTCGTCGGCCAGACGCCGCTCGTGCGCCTCCGCGGCGCGTGGGGCGACGGCCTCGACGCCGAGCCGCGCGCCGCGGTCTGGGCGAAGATGGAGAACCTCAACCCGGGCGGCAGCGTGAAGGACCGCATCTGCCGCGCGATGATCGAGGACGCCGAGGCGCGCGGGCTCGTCTCGAAGCCGGGGCCGATCGTCGAGCCGACGAGCGGCAACACCGGCATCGGCCTCGCGCTCGTGTGCGCGGTGAAGGGGTACCGCTGCATCCTCACGATGCCCGAGAGCATGAGCCTCGAACGGCGGCAGCTGCTCGAGGCCTACGGCGCCGAGATCGTGCTGACGCCCGCCGAAGACCAGATGGAAGGCGCGATCGCGCGGGCGAAGGAGATCGTCGCAGAGACGCCGGGCGCGTTCATGCCCCAGCAGTTCGAGAGCGCCGCGAACCCGAGCGTGCACGCGCGGACGACCGCGTTCGAGATCCTCCAGGCGATGAGCGGCCTCACGATCGACGCGTTCGTCGCCGGCGTCGGCACCGGCGGCACCGTCTCCGGCGTCGGCCCCGAGCTCACGAAGTGCTTCCCGCAGGTGCGCGTCGTCGCGGTCGAGCCCGACGCGTGCGCGACGATCTCGCGCGGCGAGCGCGGCCCGACCAAGATCCAGGGCCTCGCGGCGGGCTTCGTCCCGCGCAACTACCACCCGAGCGCGGTGACCGAGGTGCGCACCGTGACCGACGAGGACGCGTGGCGGACGAAGACGCTGCTCGCGAGGAAAGAAGGCCTCCTCGTCGGCATCAGCGCCGGCGCCGCGGTCGCGGTCGCGATGCGCGTCGCGCGCGAGCTCGGCGACCCCGAGAAGAACGTCGTGACGATCCTCCCCGACACCGGCGAGCGCTACTTCAGCCTCGAGGAGTACTTCCCCGAATGAGCGGGAGGAGCCGCGTGCTCGTCGTCGGGATCGGAGGGCTCGGCTGCCCCGCCGCGATGGCGCTCGCGCGCGCCGGCGTGGGCACGCTCGGCATCGCGGACGACGACGCCGTCGACGTCACGAACCTCCATCGCCAGATCCTCTTTTCCGACGAAGACGTGGGAAAGTCCAAAGTCGATGTCGCCGCGGAGCGCCTCGGAGCCGACGGCGCGGACGTCGAGCGCCACGAGACGAGGCTCCTCCCGCACAACGCGGTCGAGCTCGTGCGCCGCTACGACCTCGTCGTCGAGGGCAGCGACAACTTCGCGACGAAGTTCCTGACCGCGGACGCGTGCCGGATCGCGCGGCGGCCCGTCGTCCACGCCGCCGCGGTGCGCTGGCACGGCACCGCGCTCGCGGTCGGGGCCGAAGCGCGGCCTTGCTACCGCTGCCTCTTCGAGGACGTCCCGCTCGAGGACGCCCCGAACTGCGCCGAGGCCGGCGTCATCGGCCCCGTCGTCGGCGTCGTCGCGGCGGCGCAGGCCGACCTGGCGCTCCGCCTCCTCGCGGGGGAAGACGCCGGCGGCGAGCTCTTCACGTTCGACGGGAAATCCCTCGCCCACCGGCGCCGCCGCATCGGCCGCCGCCCCGACTGTCCGCTCTGCGGCGACGCCGAGCGCATCACCGACATCCAACCGACGCGCTACGTCGAAGGAGTGAACGCATGCCTACCATCGTGAGGATCCCCGCCGCCCTGAGGACGTTGACCGGCGGCGCCGACGAAGTGAGCGCCGACGGCGCGACCGTCGGCGACGTCATCGCCGACCTCGACAAGAAGCACCCCGGCTTCAAGGACCGCCTCCTCGACGACAAGGGCGTCCGCCGCTTCATCAACATCTACGTCGGCGAGGAGGACGTGCGCTTCAGCGGCGGCCTCGCGACCGAGCTC
Source organism: Labilithrix sp. (assembly GCA_019637155.1). Classification (NCBI taxonomy): domain Bacteria; kingdom Pseudomonadati; phylum Myxococcota; order Polyangiales; family Labilitrichaceae; genus Labilithrix; species Labilithrix sp. The sequence continues at coordinate 384,215 of JAHBWE010000010.1, forward strand.
AAGGCCGGCGACCAGATCAGCATCATCCCTGCGATCGCGGGGGGCTGAGCCGCGTGACGCACGCAGGTCGCTACGGCCGGCAGGTCCGGCTCGCCGACGTCGGCGCGGCGGGCCAGGCGCGCATCGAGGCCACGCGGACGGGCCTCGCGACGCACGGCTTCGCGCGCGCGATCGAGGAGCGCTACCTCCGCGCGGCGGGCGCGCAGGTCGAAGACGCGCCCGCCGCGGCCGCGATCCCGGACCTCGGCCTCCGCCACGACGCCGCGCGCGACGTCGCGGCCGGCGCCTACGCCGCGCTCCTCGTCCTCCGCCGCGCCGTTCGGGACGAAGGATGAGCGGCTGGCTTCGCACGCGCCGGATGGAGTCCGTCACCGAGGCGGTCGGCGACACGCCGCTCCTCCGCCTCCGCGTCGTGACGAAGAACGCGCCGGACGTGCCGGTCTACGCGAAGCTCGAGTTCGAAAACCCGGGCGGCAGCGTGAAGGACCGCGCCGCGCTGCGGATGATCCAGGACGCGCTCGCGGACGGGCGCCTCACGAAGGGCAAGACCCTCATCGACTCCACGAGCGGCAACACCGGCGTCGCGTATTCGCTCTTCGGCGCCGCGCTCGGCATTCCGGTAAAACTGGTGATGCCGTCGAACGTATCGAAAGCGCGTAAAGACATCGCGCGCGCGTTCGGCACCGAGATCATCTACTCGGACCCGCTCGAGGGCTCCGACGGCGCGATCGTCCTCGCGAAGAAGATCGTCGACGAAGACCCGGAGAAGTGGTTTTACCCCGACCAGTACGCGAACCCGGGGAACCCGCTCGCGCACTACCACGGCACCGGCGCCGAGATCTTGCGCGACGTCGGCGACAGCATCACCCACTTCGTCGCCGGCCTCGGCACGAGCGGCACGATGATGGGGACCGCGCGGCGGCTCAAGGAGCACCATCGTCCCATCCGCTGCGTCGCGGTCGAGCCCGACTCGCCGCTCCACGGGCTCGAGGGCCTGAAGCACATGGCGTCGAGCCTCGTCCCCGCCATCTACGACCGCGCCGTGCACGACGAGACGGTGCACGTGACGACCGAAGACGGCTGGGACATGGCCGACGCCCTCGCGCGCGAAGAGGGCCTCCACGTCGGGCACTCCGCCGGCGCGAACGTATTCTGCGCGGTGAAGATCGCGGAGCGGCTGCAGCAGGAAGGCCAGCCCGGCTGCGTCGTCGTCATCGTGCCCGATCGCGGCGACCGCTATTTCTCGCCGCTCCGGTGGGAGAAGAAGTACGTCTGGTGACTCGATGAAGAACCCTTGGATCCAGGGCAACCTCCGCATCGCGCAGGCCGTCATCGACAAGGTCGACGAGGAGGCGCGCGCGGCCTACGCCCGCGACGAAGAGAGCTGCGGCCTCCTGCTCGGACCGGAGGACGACCCGCTCGGCGTCGACGAGGTCGTCCCGCTCGAGAACCGCGCGAACAAGCTCCACGCGCTCGATCCCGAGACCTACCCGCGCACCGGGCGCATGTACTTCGACGTCGATCCGCTCAAGTTCGAGCGCGCCGTCCGCGCCGGAGCGACGAACGGGAGGCCGGTGAAGGTCCTCTATCACTCGCACCTCGACGTCGGCGCGTACTTCTCGGACACCGACGCCGCGGCCGCGACGATGGGCGGCGAAGCGCCGGCCTACGACCTCGCGTACCTCGTCACGTCGGTCCGCGCGGGGGCGGTCGACGATCGCAAGCTCTTCATCTGGGATCCGGCCGCGAAGCGGTTCGTCGAAACGAACCTGACGATCGCGTAGTGCTACGTTCTTGCGGCATGCGTCGCGCCCTTGCCCTCGCGCTCGCGCTCGCCTTGCCGCGGGCGGCCGCCGCCGCCGATCCGATCGAGCACGCCGGCGCGCGGACCGTCGCCGCGCGCGTCGAGAGCGAGTGGAAGAGCGCGGGCGCGCGCGTGACCTCGCTGCCGTCGCGCTTCATCTTCGACGAGGAGACCGTCGTCATCCCGATCCCCGCCGCCGAAGGCGCCTCCGAGTGCACGGAGATCGCCGTCGTCGGCGCGCGAGGCCTGAGCTTCCGCGCGCGCCTCTCCGACGCGCCGGTCGATCCGCTCCTGCCGCCCGAGCCGAACGCGCGCGCCGCGAGCGCGGCGGGCATGCTCGCGCTACGGCGCTGCGATCCCGACCGCCCCGCCGTGCGCCACGTCGTCGTCACGGCCGAGGCGGGGCGCGGGAGCCTCGAGGTCGTCGTCGGCCGCGGAGGCAGGCCGCTCCCGGCCCTCGCGACGCTCCTCCCCGAGCGCGCGGGCGGCGCGGTGCCGGCGCCGCCGGAGGCGGGGGCGCTCCCGGCGCTGGGCGATCCCGCGGTGCGGGCGGACGCGGCCGAGGTCCGCGCCCGGCGCGACGGCGCGACGAGCGGCGCGCGCGCGAAGGTCCGCGCCGGCGACGAGGGGACCGGCGAGTCCGACCTCGAGCTCGAGGCGGGGTGCCATCGCATCGAGGTGTTCGGGAAGGAGCTCGGGCGCGAGCGCCCCGGCCGTCGCTTCCGCCTCGACGTCGACGCCGAGCTCCGCGACTCCGAGCGCGTCCTCGCGCGCGACCGCACCGAGGCCCCCGACGCGCGTCTCGAGACGTGCGTGGGCAGCAAGACGACGGTGACGCTCGTGTTCGTCGGCTCGCCGCCCCACGCCGAGGTCCTCGTCAACCGCGCGACGTGGCCGCTCCCCGAGAAGCTGCCCTCGCTCTGGGGCGCAGCGACCCGGAGCAAGATGGCGCGCGCGATGTTCCTCCGCCACGTCGCGACGCCGCCCGACGCTCCCGTGTTCATGACGCAGGGCTCGACCGGGTCGACGCCGATCCCGCTCGCGGTCGAGACGGGCGGCTGTTACGTCGCCGTCGTCGGCGTCGCGCGCGGGCACGCGCGTCAGCTCCAGCTCCGCGCGATCGTGGGCGCGCGCGAGTCGACCGACGAGCGCGGCGCGACGGAGGAGGCGGCCCTCGGCGCGTTCTGCGTCCGCGCGAACGAATCGGCGCGGCTCGAGGTCCTCGCGCGCGGCACCGGCGTCGCGTGGGGCCTCGCCCTCTTCCGCGTACAGAGCGCGCAATGGGAGGCGGGCCGATGACGCGCGCGACGGACCGGGCTGGAGGCGCCGCGATGAAGCGCGCGACGGACCGGGCTGGAGGCGCCGCGATGAAGCGAGGCGGCCGATGAAGCGGGCGCTCGTGCTCCTCGTCCTCTCCGCGTGCGCGCGGCCGGTCGCGCGGCCGCCGGTCGAACCGTACCGCGAGCCGCCGCGCGTGGTCGCGGGGCCGCTCGAGGCGAGGCCGCTCCTCGGCGATCTCCCCGCCCGCGCGTCGCAGCTCGGCGCCGGCGCGCTCGCGATCGTCGCGTCATCGCCGATGGCGGAGGGCGAGCGCGTCGGCGCGTTCGTCGAGATCCCCAAGGACGCGTGCCTCCTCGCGTACGCGCGCTCGTCGGCCTCGCTCGAGGACATCGACCTCGCCGCCTTCGCGGAGGAGGGCAATCCGGTCGCGGTCGACGAAGGCCCGGACCCGAAGCCCACCGTGATGATCTGCCCGCCCCACCCCGACCGCGTGTACGTCGCGGCGCACGCGGCGGCGGGAGAGGGGCTCTGCGTGATCGCGGCCCAGCTCGTCCCGCGCGACAAGGCCGACGCCGTCGCGCGCGCCGCGAACGCCCACGGCGCGTCGCCCAAATCGCCCGAGACCTGGCCCGGCCTCGACGATCGCGTCCGCCAGCATCGCGCCGCGCTCGGCGGCACGTGGGAGGAGCTCCGCCGAGTCGCCGTCGCCGTCGACTCCCGCGCCGTGTCCACCGTCGGCTTCACGATCGAAGAGAACGGCTGCACCGACGCGCTCGTGGTGCCGGACGAGGACGTCGCCGTCGTCGACGTGGACGTCCTCGACGCCGACGGTCGCCTCGTCGCCCGCGCGAAGGAGACGCTCCCGATCCGCAGCGTGACGGTGTGCTCGCAGGCCCCCGTCGCGGGCTCGATGCAGGTGCGCCCGCACGTCGGGCGCGGCCTCGTCGCGGTCGTCGTCTCGAAGAGCAAGGGCGATCCGAAGGAGATGACCGCGCGCCCCGAGGTCGCGTGGGCGAGCGCCGGCCAGCCGCTCGACGCCGCGAAGACCGCGCGCGACAAGGCGCTCGTGAAGGCCGGCTACGGCGCGGCGACCTCGACGCAGAGCGGCCAGCTCCAGCTCGGGCGCCGCGCGACGCTGCCGATCGACCTCGATCCCAACGCCTGCACGCGCGTCGACGTCGTCGCGGGCGCCCCGCTCGCGCTCGTCGACGGCGCGATCTGGGACGGCGCCGGCAACCTGCTCGCGAGCGGCGACGGCGCCGACGGCGCGACCCTGTTCGCGTGCGGCAAGGGCAAGGCGCGGCTCGACCTCGGCACGCGCGGGCGGCCCGGCCCCTACGCCGTGATGCTGCGCCCCGAGCGCTGGAAGGACGCCGCCTTCGCCGCCCACCCCCTCGCGGCCTCCCGCATGCTCGGCCGCTTCGGCCCCGTGTTCGACGGCGCGCCCGGCCGCGTGCGCGCCGCCTCCCTCGACGCGGCGAAGCGTTACGTGCAGGATGCAAACATCCCGGCGGGCGCCTGCCTCCGCGTCGCGGCGGGCGTCGAGGGGGAGGGGACCGGCCTCGAGCTCCGCATCTTCGACGCGGGGAGCGGGGAGGAGCTCGATCGCGGGCACGGCCAGAACGCCGCGAGCGCGCGCGCCTGCGCGGGCGCCTCGGCGCTGGGGCTCCGCATCGAGGCGCGCGCGACGGCGGGGCGCCTCGACGCCGTCCTCGGCGAGCGCCTCGGCGCGCGTTGACCCATCGACCGCCTACTGCGGCAAGCAGTAGTGGACGATGACGCCGACCGCGTCGACGTGGCCGTCGCCGTCGCCGGTCGTCTTCAGGTTGACGCTGAACGAGGCCGAGTTGAGGTCGTCCGCGCTCCAGGTCGTGCCCCAGAGATCGGTCGCGCTGCCGTAGGTCGTCTTGATGTAGGGTCCGTCGTGCGGACCTTCCGGCCACGGGCCGTTGTTCTTCGCGGTGCCCTTCGAGAGCGTGACCGCGGAGTCGCTCGTCGGGCCGTCCGTCGTCCGGTGGATCTCGACGACCAGGCCCAGGATGCGCGCGTTCGCGGGGAGCCCGAAGCCGTAGACCCGGAGCGAGAGCGTGTTCGGGTTGTCCCCGTTCGTGTGGGCGCGCGTGTCGTCGTTCGGCGCGCGCGCGCCGTTGCGCTCGGACCAGCTCGGAGACCCGACCTCGTCGCTCGCGGTCTGGAGCGGGTAGCGGACCGGCGTCGCGGTCGGCGTGCAGACCGGCGCTTGCGTATCGGCTCCGGTGTCGGCCGGCCCCGTGTCCGCGCCGGTGTCGGCCACCACGTCCGCGACCGCGTCCGAGCCGCCGTCGTCGGGCGGCGGCGGAGGCGGCGGCTCCGTCGTCGTGGTCCCCGTCGCGGTCGTCGTCGGGACCGGCGCGGGCGCGTCGCTGCCCGCCTCGGTGAACGGGTCCTCCGCGAGATCGCCGACACCGGTCAGCGCGTTGCACGCCGCGAACGTCGTCGTGAGCGCGGCCAACTGCGCCGCACGCCGTAGCATCAGCGCCGCCCGAGGGAGCGGGCGAGCGCGTCGTCGGCGCGACGCGCGTCGATGTCGCCGACGCACACGGTGGCGCCCGTCCGCGGGACGAAGGCGAGGCGGACGCGACCGCGCGCGCCGGGGAGGACGGAGCCGAGCACGAAGTCGAGACCGACGCCGACCGCGACGACGGCGAGGCCGACGAGGAGGAGCGACGGTGAGGCCGCGCGCACGCCGTCGACGAACGTGCGCACGCCGATCCAGCTGCCGATCGCGAGCGCGAGGAGGCCGGCGTAGAACGCGGCGCGCGGGAAGCGGACCTCGCGCACGACGCGCACGAGGCCGGAGCGGAGGATGACGTGCTCGCGCTCGCGGAGCACGCGGCCGAGCATCTCGATGCGCGTCTTCACGCGCACGCCGGACTCGGAGAGCGAGATCTCCGTCGGCCGCCGATACGCGAGGGCGAAGCGCGCGACCATCCTTGCAGTATACAGCGCGAAGAGGATCCCGGTGAACGCGAGCAAGGTCGTCGCCACCAGCCCGCGCGGTGCGGGCAACCACTCACCTTCGAGCCGGACCTCTTCCGGTGTCGCGTGATCTCCGGTCGCCAGCACCCGTAGCAGCACGGGATCTTTGAGGTCCTTCGCGAGCGACTCGCACAGCGCCTTGGCCTTCGCCGACCCCGACGCCGCGAGCGCGGCCGCGCCGACGACGGCCTCGCCGCGTCCGATCGCGCCCGGGCGACCGGCGTCGATCCGGCGGACGCGGTCCGCGATCGCGACCCAGAGGTCGGCCGCCTCGTCGCCGAGGGCGCGGTCGAGCAACGGCGTCGCGTCGAACGTGCTGTGCGTCGCGAGCCAGAGGATGTCGCCGGCGAGGCGGTCCTCGTCGGCCGCCTCCTTTCGCGGCGACTCCGCGACCGCGTGCGCCCAGAGCGCGCAGGCGAGCGCGCGCTCGGCCTCGCCTTCGCCGCCGGTGCCGAGCACGTCGAGCGCGTTGCCGAAGCGCGTGTCCGCGTCCTCGCGCGTGAGCTTCATCTCGCCGGCGGAGGCGGACACCTTGGAGGTGAAGACCCAGTCGCTCGCGCGCGCGCGCGCCGCGTCGCCGACGATCCTGGTCGTGAGCGCGACGAGGTCCGCGAGCCGCGCCGATCGCGCGACGAGCTCGTACGCTGCGAGCGGGCGCGTGTCCTCAGGCGGCTTCGCCGGGACCGCCGGCGTCGACGCGGGCGGCTGCGACGTGACCTTCGCGACCGCGGCTTCGAGGTGCGGGCTGCTCTTCGGGAGCCCGGCCGCGACGTCGCGCGCCGACTCGCGCACGACGGGATCGGCGGCGTGGGCGGCGGCTTCCTTCTCCGCCGCGGCGAGCTCGGCCTCGGCCTTCACCTTGAGCTCGTCGAGCGAGGGCGCGCTCTCGGCCGCCTTCCGCTGCGCCTCGAAGAACGGCTCCGACGGCGGGCCGACCGGGAGGTGCTTCACGGACGCGGGCTTGGAAGGGGCCGCGACGGGCAGCTCCTTCTCCGACGTTTTCTCAGCGGTCTTCTCGGGGTCTGCCATCCTGCCGCGCCCCCATTCGTCTACCTGAACGACTCGCCTGAGACCACTATTCTTGTGCACGGGCCTTGCTGCGAAAGGCCGCATGAACAAGAGCCCCGAGAGCCAGCCGACGCCGGAGCGCCAGCCCGGCCGTGACTTCACCGATCCGCGCCGTCCGCTCGGACAAGGCGTGATCGAGCGCGCCGACCCGTTCGGCGGCGACATGACCGAGGGCGTGTACGGTCGAGCCAACGTCTCGGCCGACATCGGCCACGGCGTGGCCGAACGCGCCAAGGCTGTGTCGGTCTTGCGCAAGGCCGAGGAGCTGATGGCGAGCGGCAACCCCGACGGCGGCACCGAGGACGGCCGCCGCCGCGCGATCGAGCTCGCCTGCGGCCGCTGCGGCGTCGATGTCGACGAGTACGACCGCATCGTCGCGCGCGACGAGGAGCTCATGGCGCTCCAGACGAACGTGATGGAAGCGGCGCGCACGCACCGCGTCCATTTCTGAGCTCAGGGTTCGATCGCGAACACGTTGCCTTCGACGGAGCGGGTCTCGGCCGAGCTCTTGCGCCACCACGCGAGCATGAGGTCGTCGCCCGCGAAGCGCGGGAAGGCGATCCAGCGCGTGTCGGGCTTCTTGATCGAGTACAGCTCCCACGTGCGGCTCGCGGCGTCGCCGCGGCCGACCGCTCGGCGCGCGCCGAGCGACGTCGAGTCGGCGTAGAGGATCGTGATCGTGTCGCCCTGCGCGCGCACCTGCGAGTCCGCGCCGATGACGTGACGCCCGTCGCCGAACGCCTGGCCGTCGACCGAGCTCCCGTCGTCGACGATCTCGGGGCGCCCCGGCTTGCCGCCGACGACCTCGAAGTAGCGGAGCGTCTGGCTCGTCGCGTCGACGTAGCTGACGCTCCACTTGCCGCCGTCGTCGATCGCGAGCGAGGCCGACGCCCCCGCGTTGCCGGTGTCGATCTGGGTCTTGTCCGCGCGCGAGCCCGTCTCGCCGTCGAGGATGACGCGATCCCACGGCACCGCGCCGCGATCGATGAGCGCGACGAGGTTGCCGTGGTGGCCGTCGTAGGCGACGAGCCCGAGCCCGAACGGTCCGGCCGCGAGGCTGATCCCGGCGCCGATGCCCTTCGGGTACGCCTCGACCTCGGAGGCCTTGCCGAGGCACACCGGCGTCACGTCCTCGACGCAGGCCTCGCCGTCCTCGCAGCGATCGCAGCCGTTCGACACCGGGAGGCACGTGCCCGTCGACTTGATGCACACGCTGCCGCTCCCGCAGGTCGACGGCCCGCACGGCCCGTCCTCGTCGACCGCGATGTCCTCGAACGTGAAGTCGACGCGCTCGCGCGGCGTGCTCGTCTTCGATCGCGCGAGGACGACCTTCGATCGCGTGTTGCCGCCGACACCTTCCTCCGTCCGCATGAAGGCGATGACCGGCTTGTCCTGGTCGATCACCATCTTCACGTAGCGCCCGACGTCGGCGCCCTTGTCCTCCGCGAGCACGAACGTCCTCCACGCGTTCTCTTCGAAGAGGGCGAGCTTCAGGCGATGGTTCGTGTCGTCGTAGTACGCGACGAGCGGCTGCCCCGCGGCGCCGATCTGGAGCGAGGCCCAGCGCCCGACGTTGTCGCCGGCCGCGGTCTCGCCGCCGCGCCACTCGCCGCGCCCGTAGGTCGCGCACGTCCCGTCGCTGCGGGCCGGCACGCCGTCGACGGTCTGCCACGCGACCGCCTTCGTGCCGGGGTCGTATTTCCCGACGACGAGATCGCCGAACGGCATCGCCTCGCCGTTCGTGATCGCGGAGTCGTTGTAGCCCGCCGCCCAGACCGCGCCGTCGTTCGCCTTCGCGACGGAGAGGAACGCGCCCGGCTGTCCGGTCGCGAGCCCGGTGAGGCACGCCTGGTTGCAATCGGAGCCGCACTGCGTCTTCGTCTCGGCGTCGCTCCCGCACCCCGCGACCGCGAGCGCGAGCGCGACGCGGCGGCGCCGGAGCGCGAGGGCGAGCGCGGCCGCGAGGAGGAGCACGCCGCCGGCGGACGCGGAGCCGCCGGACGAGGAGCACCCGCTCGCGGCGCGCGGCGCGGGGGCGGCGTCGCGCAGCGCCGCGACGTTGCCTTCCTCGTCCGCGACCTCGACCTCGATCGCGTCGCCGGCCGGAAGGCTCAGCGCGGCGAGCGGCTGCCACGCGCCGAACGCGCCGTCGCCGGTACGGACGCGGGCGCGGAGCGCGTCGTTCGTGCTGACGAGGTCCCACGCCTCGACGCGGCGCGCGCCGTCCTCGTGCGTCAGCTTCGCGATCGGGGCGAGCCCGTCGATCGTGAACGGGATCTCCGCGGGGGTGGGGTCCTCGCTCGCGACGTCGCCGACGATGCGCGACGTGACCCGAAGCACGTGGCGTCCTTGGAGGAGGAGCTGCTGCGTGCGGAGCACCGGGTTCGCCTCGCGCGACCACGGCGAGCGGGTGCCGTTGTCGATCCACCACGAGTACTCGATCGGCCGATCCGCGATCGACGACTCGAAGGCGAGGGCGAGGGCGGGGAGGTGGCTCCCGTCGAGGCCCTTCGGATCGACCTCCTTGCCGATGAGCTTCCCTCTCGTGTCGGGGACGAGCTTCGGCGCGGGCTTCGTGAAGGTCGCGAAGACGCCGACGAACTCGTCGCTGCCCTTCTGGAGCCGCGCGATCTTGTCGACCGCGAGGTCGAGCCCGAGGCTCGAGACCGCGCCCGACAGACTGATCGGCGCGAGCCCGGCGCCGACGAGCTGCTGCGAGAGCGATCCGACGATCGCGGACACCGACTCCGCCACCGTCGCCGGGTTGTCGAGGAGGAGCGTGTCGCCGTTCGTGACGACGCCGTTCGTGACGGTGACCTCGCCGATCGAGGGGACGATGCCGCCGCTCGCGGTCATGAGCGTCACCGGCACGGTGAGGTCCGCGGTGTACGTGAAGACGCGGGCGTAGCGATCGAAGCTCCAGACGTAGAAGTCGATCGCCAGGCTCGGGACGACCAGCGTGAGCAGCGGATCCGTCTTCGGATCGGTTCCGCCGCCGAGCTTCACGACCGGCGGCTTCTGCGGGCGCGTCGCGATCGCGGCGGCGGCGTCGGCCTGGTCGAAGGTGAGCGTCTTCATCGACGGGATCAGGATCGAGAGGATGCCGCTCTTCAGGAGATCGAACTGCTCGGTCGACACGCCGAGGCAGAGGAGGCCGGCGTTGTAGACGTTGGTGAACGCGTACTCGAGGAAGCGCCCGGAGAGCGCGACGCCGACGTGCGGGGTCCCGGCCGGCTCCGCAGCCGCGGGGGCGAGCTCGTCGGGGACGGGGATCCCGGTCGGCGGGAGGGCGAGCGCTTGCGGCACGCACTTCGAGAGCGGCTGCGGGAGGACGCCGCCGACCATGCCGAGCGTGATGCCGTTCGGCGTGCGCCCGGCCGCCTCGGGCAGGGAGGGGAGGGGCTTCATCGGCCCGAACGAGGCGACGCCGAAGTCGATGCCGCCCGCCGTCGTCGGCGACACGGAGGCGAGGAAGCCGCCGAGGTCGACGTGGGCGTCGGTCCCGAGCAGCGTCGGAACGCACTTGGTCTTGTCGGCGTCGTAGACGCAGTACTTGCTCTCGGCGTCGGGCGCGGAGTCGAGCGGGCACGCCGGCACGAGGGTGGGGTTCGGCGCGGTGCAGAGGTAGTCCTTGAGCGCGGTCTTGAGCTGCTCGTCGAGGCTGCCCTTGATCCGGTCGACGATGGCGCCCTTGAGGAACGCGGAGTTGAGGACCGAGTTGCAGAAGCTGGCGGGGAAGATGCCGCACGTCGCGCAGATCCGGACGTCGTCGCTCTTCAGCTCGCTGAGGTCGACGACGGCGCCGTCGACGTCGACCTTCGAGTAGCCCTGCCGCGGCGACACGGTCTCGGCCGCGATCGGGATCGTGATCGTGAGCGGCAGGTCCTTCGGCGTGACGTTGGGCTTCTCGGCGTCGCAGCTCGTGTTCGCGCCGTAGCCGATGTGCACCGTCCCGATCGACGGCGAGGTGATCGCGACCGGGATGTCGTCGAGCTTGAGCGGGAGCGTCGCCTTCACGCGGAGCGCGTTCGGGGTGACGGCGTCGATCTGGAACTTCGCCGCGCCGACGTTCGCCTGCGCGATGCAGCGGGGCGGCCTCGCGGTGGGATCGGGCCCGTCGGGGCAGGCGCGACCGGAGACCGTGCTGTCGAAGTCGAACGTCGGGACCGGGAAGTCGACGATGCCGCCCGGCGCCTCGAGCGCGGTCGACGCGATGCCGGCGAGGTTCTGCTCGACGAAGGCGAGCCCGGGCTTCGAGATGCGCACCGTCGCCGCGTTCTCGACCGACCGGTTCGCCGGGAACCCGCCCGGCAGCGGCGTCATCCCTCCGCAACCGGCGCCGCACCCGCTGCACCCCCCGCCGCTGCAAGAGGCGACGAGCAAGACGAAGAGCGCACCAAAGAGCGTGCGAAAGCGCGAAGCTGCCACCCTTTAGGGCTATCACAACCCGCCCGAAACGAAGCTAGCGCGCGTGGTAGCTTTCAGGGTCGATGCGCTGGGGCGTGCCGCCGGACGAGGCCAACGTGCAGGCGCTGACGCTCTTGCTCGAGTCGCACGACTCGCTCATCGTCTGCGAGGACGTCGAGGAGGACCGCCTCATCTCCGTGATCGACACCGCCGCGATGCGCCTCCGGCTCCCCGTCCTCGCGTGGCGCGCACACGTCGGCTTGACCCCGGCCGACAGCGATCGCCCCGCCGACAAGAGCGACGATCCCCTCGAGTGCCTCGCCCTCATCGAGCGCGCGAACCGGCCGTCGCTCTACCACCTGCGCGGGTTCGACGAGCCGCTCCGGGACGCGCGCGTCGTGTCGCGGCTCAAGGACGTCTGCCGGAAGCTTTTGCAGCACCACGGCGCCCTCATCGTGTCCGGCGCGAGCATCGAGCTCCCGCGCGATCTGGAGTCGTTCGCGACGCACCTCCGCCTCCCGCCGCCGAGCCTCACCGAGTATCGCCAGATCATCCACGGCGTCATCAACGAGCTCCGCATGCGGCGCGAGGTGCAGGTGGAGCTCGACGCCGACGACACGCGCGACCTCTACGAGCACCTCCGCGGCCTCTCCCTCGCCGACACGAGGCGCATCGTCGCGCGCGGGATCGTCCGCGACGGCAAGCTGAACGCCGACGACATCGAGGAGATCCGCCAGGCGAAGCGCGAGATCCTCGAGCGCACGGGCGTCCTCTCCTACGTCGCGTCGCCGACCGATCTCTCGCAGGTCGCCGGCCTCGCGACCTTCAAGGAGTGGATCCGGACGCGGTCGCGCGCCTTCCAGGAGCCCGACGCGGCCAAGGCGTTCGGCCTCACGCCCGCGCGCGGCGTCCTGCTCATCGGCGTGCAAGGCTGCGGCAAGAGCCTCGCCGCGAAGGCGGTCGCCGGCGAGTGGCGTCTCCCGATCGTCCGCCTCGACCCGGCGAACCTGTTCTCGAAGTACATCGGCGAGACGGAGAAGACGCTCCGGCGCACGCTCGCGACGATCGAGTCGATGGCGCCGCTCGTCGTCTGGATCGACGAGCTCGAGAAGGCGTTCGCGAGCTCGCGCGAGAACGACGGCGGCGTGTCGGCGCGGCTCATGGGCTCGCTCCTGGCCTGGCTCCAGGAGCACCGCGCGCGCGTCTTCGTCGTCGCGACGGCGAACGACGTCGCCGCGCTGCCGCCCGAGCTCCTCCGCAAGGGACGCTTCGACGAGCTGTTCTTCGTCGACCTCCCCGATCCTCACGCGCGCTCGGAGCTCTTTCGGATCCACCTCGCGTCGCGCGGGAGGATCGTCGACGAAGGGACGGTGCGCGAGGTCGTCCTCGCGACGGAGGGGTGGAGCGGCGCCGAGATCGAGCAGGCGGTCATCGCCGCGCTCCACGCCGCGTTCTCGGCGAACGTCGAGCTCGGCGCGGAGCACCTGCTCGCGGAGAGCCGCGCGACGACGCCGCTCTCGGTCACGATGGCCGAGCGCATCGGCGCGCTCCGCGCCTGGGCCGACGGGCGCGCCGTCCGCGCCGACGGCGGGTGAGGCTCAGCCGCCGGCCTTGATGCCGGCGCCCTTGCGCAGCTTCTTCACGAACGTCTTCGTCACCTGACCGTGACTCGCCTCGTGCTCGTAGATCTCGAGCACGAGCTTGGCCTTCGCGTCCGCGCTGAGCGCCGTCTTCTCGACCTCGTTCATCAAGAGGATGCCCATCGGCGTCGTCGGCTTCGTCTCCTTCACGACGACGCCCTGACGATTCGTCGGGACGCCGTGGTGCGAAGGCTTGGTCTTCGTCACGTCGTGGAACCCGGTGTCCACCCGGCGCTTCCCGTTCCCGTGACAGCTCGGGCACTTCGCGCGCTGCCCCCAAGCGTTGTCGATCGTCCCGTCCCCGCCGCACACACCGCAGAGCTCGATCTCTTGGGGCTTGTTCATGGCTACACCTTTACGCTCGCGCGGCGCCCGCGACCAGCGACCGCTTACCGGAGGCGCTTCTCGATCGCGAAGCCGATGTTGACGGCGCTCTTCATGCCCTCCTGGATCGGACCCGGCGGCACGGCGTCGATCGCGGCGGCGAGCGCCTCGCGCGGGTGCCCGGTGACGAGCGCCTTCACCGCCTTGATCCCGGAGACGATCTGCTTGCCGAAGGGGAGCGCCGACAAGATCGACTCGGCCTTCTCCAGACCGAGCGACTTGGCGCGCTCGATGAGGCGCTCCTTGACGTTCTTCGCCAGCGCCTCGAGCTCCGCCATCCGCGCGCGCTTCTGGGTTTGATCGACGATCGTGTACAGCGACGCCTCTCCTTCGGCCTTCTCGATCTCCCCGAGCGTGCGGACGAGCTCTCCCTGGTAGTGGCGCTCGTACTCCGCGTCGCCGTGCGCCGCGCGCATCGTCGCTTCGAGGGAGGCGGCGATGTCGAGGCTCTGCTTGCTCAGCTGCCGCGCGAACTCGCGCGCGCTCTCGAGGCTCACCTTCGGCGCCTCGTTGATCTGCTTCTTGGAGGCCGCCGCCAGATCCATCACCGCCTTGGGATCGCCGCCGTGGACGACGCCTTCGAAGGACGCGAGCATCGCGGTGTGCGTCGCCATCTGGAGGCGCGCCTGATCGCGCAGCGACATCATCTGCGCCAGCTCGCCGACCAGCGCGTCCGACGCCTTGCTCTCCGTCTTGTGCTCGAACGCCACGATCATGGCGGCGTACTGCATCGCCGCGAGCTCGGTGCTCCAAGACACCCCCGTCGTGCCCTCCTGCTCCTTGAGCAGGTACGCCCCCAGCGCGTCGACGGTGGGCACCGCGACGCCGAGCTGCTTCTTGGCCTGCGCGTCGCGCGACAGAGCGACCATGCGGTCCATGTTCTCCTTCGAGGTCTGCTCGAAGAACTTGCCCATGCGCCGCTTGTTGGCCGGCACCGGCGTCGGCATCAGCTTGTGCTTGCGCAGGAAGGCGACGTGCTGATCGAACGGCGCCGCCTCGAGGTTGTTGAAGCCCTTGACGCCGAGGATCACGTCGTTCGACGTCATCGCTTGCTCGGCGTGCTTGCCGACGATCTCCGCCGATCGCTTGCGGTGATACTCGAGCTGCTCTTTGATCTTCTCGTCTTCGACCGGCGCGTTCTTGGCGATCGCGACGCGCGACTCGGCGGCCCATCGCTCCGTCTTTGCGCTGTCGGCGCCGACCCCACACCCGGACAACGACAACGACAGTCCCAGCACGAGCGCCTTGCGATGAGCGAAAGCGCGGTCTACCGCTACAGCCTGAACTTCCAGTCTCTTGCGCGCGAGCTGCGGTTCGTTCGCGAGATGGCTCAGGCTGCCGGACGCGAGTTGGACGCCATTCCGGACGGAGCAGATCCGGGACGACTTCTTGTCGAGTCGCTTCAAGCGCTGATGTTTCGCGCCCGCGCTCAGCTCGCTCAGAGTGAGACGGTCGACGAAAAGACGCTTGAGAGCTTGACCGTGAGCGCACGTAACCTCGCTCAAGCGATGAAGACGAACGTTGATACGGAGGCCCGCATCATCGACCGCGCGGCCAAACGCGCTGCGCGTGTCGCTGCGGAGGTTGCGCGAGAGCAGGGCATCAGCGAAACGACCATCGAGATGATCAAGGCGCAGATCCTCGGGCTCACTCCGGCGACTCTCCGCGCGCCGTGAACGGGGGGGCGTCAGGGCTTGCCGCTCGCGGCTCGGGAAGGCGGCGGCGTTCGCGCGCGTGAAGACGGCCGATCGCGTGGCGGCGAGGGGTCCCTCCGGTTCCCACCTTTGCGCAGCCCAACTGTACCGGCTGGCATAATTCCGGTTCCCACCTTTGCAGAGCGCGAACTATTGAAAACCATCGTCATGCCGCGACGTTAGACTGCAATGAGGCGCAGTTCCCACCCTCACCCCCTCGCCCAGCCTAATTTCGTGCACTTGCGGTCGGCTCGACCGCTTCTCCCACCGGATGCGGCCCGTCTAGTTCAGACGTGTTCGAGCGGCTTTTCCTCGCCGCTTCAAGGACTTGCGAAAGGTGGGAACCGCTTCTGCGCTATTTTTGAGGTGTTCCCCCGCGCCGGTTCCCACCTTTCGACCGCCGCAGTTCTTCGGAATTTCTCCGCTTTCCTTCGGCTGGCTTCGGTATTTGTCAGGCCCCGCGCCTACTGACAGGATCCGTGTACTTCGACACAGGTGCGCGGCGGCGAGATCCCGCACGTGGATGTAGTCGCGCAGGCACGTCCCGTCGGGGGTGTCCCAGTCCGAGCCGAAGATCGTCAGGTGCTTCCGCTCGCCGCGCGCGCGACATCGCCGAGCACGTGAGCCACGTCGGCCGCGAGGAGCGCGCGACCGTCGAGGCGGCGCGTGCCTAGGGAGCCGGGACGCGCTCCGGTGGAGCGCCTGCGCTCCCTCCTCGGCTTCCCGCCGCGGCCCGACGTGCCGGGCCCCCGCTCGATCGTCCTCTGCGCCGACGCGATGATCCGCCGGCCGCTCGAGTTCCTGACGGAGATCTCGAAGGAGCACGGCGACGTCGTCCGCTTCCCGCTCCTCCACAACGAGGTCTTCCTCTTCAACCACCCCGACGCGATCGAAGAGCTCGTCATCGCGCGCAAGGACCTCCTCGTCAAAGACTGGCTCACGCGCGAGCTCGGCGTCATCGTCGGCAAGGGCCTCCTCTTGAGCGAGGGCGCGCTCTGGAAGAGGCAGCGGCGCCTCGTGCAGCCCGGCTTCCACCGCGAGCGCATCGCCGCCTACGCCGACGTGATGGTCCGCTACGCCGAGCGCGCGACGGAGGGCTGGGAAGACGGGCAGACGCGCGACGTCCACGTCGACCTGATGCGCCTCACGCTCGACATCGTCGCGAAGACGCTCTTCGGGGTGGAGGTCGCCTCCGTCGCGCGTCGCGTCGAGCATTGCCTCGAGATCCTCGCCGCGCGCTTCTCCGGCGTCGGCGCGGTCATCCCGCTCGCCGTTCCGCTCCCGGGCAACCTCCGCACGAAGCGCGCGATCGCCGAGCTCGACGACATCGTCTACGGCATCATCCGCGAGCGCCGCGCGGGCGGCGACAGCGGCGACCTCATCTCGATGCTCATCGACGCGAGCGAGGGCGACGAGGGGGAGGGCGGCGTCATGGACGACCGCCAGCTCCGCGACGAGGCCATCACGCTCCTGCTCGCAGGTCATGAGACGACCGCGCTCGCGCTCGGCTACGCGCTCCACCTCCTCGGCCGCCACCCGCTCGCCCTCGCGAAGCTCCGCACCGAGATCGACAACGTCGTCGGCGATCGCGCGGCGACGGCGGCCGACGTGCCCGCCCTCGAGTACGCCGACGCCGCGGTGCGCGAGGCGATGCGCCTCTACCCGCCCGCGTGGGCGATCGGCCGCGAGGCGACCGAGCCGCTCACCGTCGCGGGCATCCCCGTCGAGAAGGGCGCGCAGCTCTGGGCGGCGCAGTGGGTCGTCCACCGCGATCCGCGCTGGTTCCCCGAACCCGAGCGCTTCGATCCCGATCGCTGGCTGACCGGCCCGCCGATCCCGAAGCACGCGTACTTTCCGTTCGGCGGCGGTCCGCGCGTCTGCATCGGCAACGCCTTCGCCACGATGGAGATGGTGCTCGTCCTCGTGACGATCGCGCGGCGGTTCGACCTCACGCCCGAGCGCGAGCCGAAGCTCGTCCCGTCCGTCACGCTCCGACCCCAGGGCGGCCTCCCGATGCTCGTCCGGCGTCGCCCGCCGCCCGCCTGAGCCGCGCATTGGGGGAGCTTTCGGAGTTATTGGCTTCTTTTGACGCATGGCCAAAACATTTCGAAGGTCGTGATACCCTGCGAAAAAGCCCATGGATCCGACGCTCAACCCCTTCGCGCCGGGCGCGGGCGCGCCGCCTCCGGAGCTCGCGGGGCGCGACGAGGTGCTGGCGAGCGCGTCGCTCGCGCTGCAGCGCGCGAAGGCCGGGCGCGCCGCGAAGAGCCTCATGCTCCTCGGCCTCCGCGGCGTCGGGAAGACCGTCCTCTTGAACCAGATCGCGGAGATCGCCGAAGCGGAGGCGCTCCACGCGCTCGTGCTCGAGTCGCCCGAGCACGAGCCGCTCGCGGATCTCCTCGTCCCGAAGCTGCGCGCGCTCCTCTTGAAGCTCAGCCGCGTCGAGAAGACCGCCCACCGCGCGCGCGCCGCCCTCGGCGTGCTCCGCGCCTTCGCCACCGCGTTCAAGGCGAAGATCGGCGACGTGGAGTTCACCGTCGCGCCCGCGGTCGGCGTCGCGGACACGGGATCGCTCGAGTACGACCTGCCCGATCTCTTCTTCGCCGTCGCCGAGACGATGCGCGAGGTCGACAGCGTGCTCGTCCTCTGCATCGACGAGGTGCAGTACCTCGGCAAGACGGATCTCTCCGCCCTCATCGTCGCGATCCACAAGCTCGCGCAGAAGAGCATGCCGTTCCTGTTCTTCGGCGCCGGGCTCCCGCAGGTCGCGACGCTCGCCGGCGAGGCCAAGTCGTACGCCGAGCGCCTCTTCGACTACCCGAAGATCGAGGCGCTCGATCCGGCGGGCGCGCGCGACGCGATCGTCAAGCCGCTCGAGCGCGAAGGCGTCGGCATCAGCGACCACGCCGTCCAGCGCATCGTCGAGGAGACCCACGCGTTCCCGTACTTCCTCCAGGAGTGGGGCTTTCACGTCTGGAACGAGACCGAGACTCCGCCGGTCAACGTCACGGACGTCCAGCGCGCGACGGTGCGCGCGCGCGCGGCGCTCGACGAGAGCTTCTTCCACGTGCGCTTCGCGCGGCTGACCGAGCGGGAGCGCGACTACGCGCGGGCCATGGCGTCGCTCGGCCCCGGCCCGCAGCGCTCCGGCGCGATCGCCGACGTCCTCGGCGTGCCGGTGACGAGCGCCGCGTCGCTCCGCAACGAGCTGATCAAGAAGGGCATGGTCTTCAGCCCGCAGCACGGCGAGACGCAGTTCACCGTCCCCATGTTCGACGACTTCCTCCGGCGAGCGATGCCCGAGTGGAAGCCGCCGAAGCCGGCGCGACCGCCGCTCACGCGGAAGCGCACGCCCAAAGGGCGCGCGTGAGGGAGGCGCGATCGATTGCCGCGTGTGCCTGTATGCAATGACGGTTCGGTGCTTGGCGGATAGTCTGAGCGCTCGTCCGCGCCCGCCGCGTTGCATCGATTCGGCGCCAGCGTCGTCTAGCTCGACAGCTTAGAGGGAGGAATCATGAAGCGAACCAACGTCGCGGTGCTGTGTCTTGTCCTTGGATCCCTCGGCGTCGTGGGCGCCGCCGACGCGCAGCCGCGTCCGGGCGCGCCCGAGCACCGCGCGCCGTCGACGTGGGGGACATCGAGCGGATCGTCCTCCAAGTCGACGCTGTCCTCGCAGGCGCGCACGCCGATCAACGACGCCACGAAGCGCGAGCTGACGCGTCGCCTGACGACCTCGTACGAGCACATGCCCGCCGACAAGAAGCAGGCGCTCGCGCGATCGACGTGGGGGCTCTACCAGGCGATCCGCGATCCGGGCCCGGTGCCCCACGTGACGCCAGGGCCCCCCGTCGACCCGCCGAAGCCGGCCGCGTGCACCGACTGCGGCACGCGGCAGGCGTACCCGGCCGATCCGTGCCAGGGACTTCGCGACGAGCTCAAGGAGATCATGCGCCAGCAGATCCTGAAGGGCGTCATCGTCAACCAGCTCCAGAGCGTCCTCCAGGCGCTCGCCGACATGGCCTTCTACGGCGGCGTGGCCGATCTCGTCGCGAACGTCGTCACCACGACGGCGGGGCTCGTCACGGCGGGCGCGGGCGGCGCGCTCGGCAAGGCCGCCGTGAACGTCCTGAAGGGCATCGCGATGGACCAGATCAAGTCCGCGATCACCGACGCGCTCGCGGGAGCGCTGCCGGCGCCGCTCGACAGCGCCGTCAGCGGCAACCTCACGGAGGCCGGCCTCAACGGGATCATCTCCGCGCTCACGTCCCAGATCTCGGCGCTCAACGCGCAGAAGGTCGCGAAGATCAACGCGCTCAACGCGTGCGCGGCCAGCTACTCGGCGAGCCTCAAGACGATCGACGCGAACAACGCCAAGGTCGTCGACTGCATGAGCAAGACGCCGAACTACTGCTTGTGAGGTAGTCGGCGCGGCCGCGCGATCGATCACCGGCGGTCCTTGAGGTGGAAGTCTTCGACCTCCTCGTCGATGGCGCCGGCCTCGCCCTCGAGGACGTGGACGGGGAAGCTCAATGTCGCGCGGCCGCCGGCCGGCGGCGGATCGAAGTAGACGCTCATGAGCGACTCGCTCACGCAGGTCTCGAACTCGGGATCGACGAGGTCGGACTTCGCGTGATCGATCTCGGCCTCGTTCACGACGCCGCCGATCTTCGCGTCGCCGAGGAGCTCGAACGCGACGACGGCGGTGCCGTGGGCGTCCGGCTTCCGCGCCGCGAGCTGCTTCGCGCAGTCGCGCGCGAGGGGCACGAAGTCGTCCCGGATCGCCTGGGAGATGAAGCGGCCGTACTCCTCGATGTCGTTCGTCTCGCGGTGGCCGCGCTCGGCCGCGGTCTCCGGCGCGCTGGCGGCCGGTGCGCTCGCGCTCGCCTTCGCGGCGGCCGCGCGCTCCGCCGAGGCCGCGAGGAGCCTCGCG
>JAHBWE010000011.1:317500-343194 GCA_019637155.1 Labilithrix sp.
AGTTCACATCGGCGGCGCGGTTTGGCACCTCGATGTCGGCCCATCGCATCCTGGGGCTGGAGCAGGTCCCAAGGGTTCGGCTGTTCGCCGATTAAAGCGGTACGCGAGCTGGGTTTAAAACGTCGTGAGACAGTTTGGTCCCTATCTGCCGTGGGCGCAGGATACTTGAGTGGAGCTGACCATAGTACGAGAGGACCTGGTTGGACGCACCCCTAGTGAGCCGGTTGTCACGCCAGTGGCATAGCCGGGTAGCTATGTGCGGAACGGATAACCGCTGAAAGCATCTAAGCGGGAAGCCGGCCACAAGACGAGGTATCCCGGGCGCAAGCCCCTAAAGACCCCTTGTAGACCACGAGGTTGATAGGCCGGGTGTGGAAATGCTGCAAGGCATGGAGCTAACCGGTACTAATAGGTCGTGAGGCTTGGCCATATCTCTAAGGCAACCATCGAGCTGCCTTCGAGTGTGGCGAGCCGCTCGCTTCGAGCGAACATGTTCGCTCGAGCAAAATGAATGACTCGTCGCATCGAAGGAAGTGTCGGTCATGTGCAGGATTCGGCTTGCGAGCCGAATCTGCCAACGACGCTAGCAAGCGTTCTAGGAAGATTCAGACGACGCGGATGGTTCCGCGCCGTCGTAAGGCCCGCACCGCTGTTCGAACAGCTCGCGCATCGCGCGGCTGCAGCGGAGCCACAGTTTCCGGTGGTGATTTCGAAGAGGCCACACCCGATCCCATCCCGAACTCGGAAGTTAAGCTCTTCGGAGCCGATGGTACTGCACGGGTAGCCGTGTGGGAGAGTAGGACGCCGCCGGGATTTTTCCCAAAGCCCGAGAGACCGCGCCCAGCGCGACTCTCGGGCTTTCGCATTTTGTCTCTCGAGCCAACCCAAATGCACTCGGCTCGCCGACGCTTACGGCTCACACCGCAGAATCTGCGCCCAGCCAGGCGCGCGAACCGGCGTCCCACGCGCGACGAAACCCGCGTCCACACGCGACGGAGCCCCACGCGCGACGGAGCCCCACGCGCGACGGAGCCCGCGTCCCTACACGCGACGTCCCACGTCGCGGCGCCCAGCCCGCGTCCCACGTGCGACGTCTCACGCGCCTTCTCGCGCAGGTGAACGGCTCTGCGCGGAGCGAAGCGCTGTGAGCGCGGGTTTTCTATACTCGCCGGCGATGCGGACGATCTCGGGCTGGGCGCTGATGACGGTGGTGATGATCGCGGGCTGCGACGAGAAGAAGACATCGACGTCGCCGTCGGCGGCGCCGGTTCCCGCTCCCGCTCCGGCGCCGGCGGGTTCTGGAGCCGCGGCTCCGACGTCGACTGCGTCGGCGGGCTCGAGGTTGCCGAAGTTCGACCCGCAACAGACGCTGCTGTTCGCGCCCATTCCCGCGGGGGTGGAGACGCCCGTGCTGGACGATGCGACCAAGCTCGGTATGGCGATGTTCACCGACGCGCGCATCTCCGGCGACGGCAAGACCTCGTGCGTGAGCTGCCACTCGTTCACGAAGGCGGGACAGGACGGAGCCGCGACCGCCGGCGCGTCGGGGGCGGACGGTGGGACGGACGGCGGAGCTGCCGCCCGGAACACCCCCACCGTGTGGAACGCTGGCGGTTCCTTCGCACAAGGGTGGGACGCGCGCTGGAGCACGATCGAGGAGCTCGTCGTTCCGCACGTCGTCGAGATGACCGGCGGCGACGAGAAGAAGATCGTCGCCGCGGCCGGCGCGGCGTACGGGGCCGCGTTCGCCAAGTCCTTTCCGGACGAGAAGCCCGCCGTCACGGCGGACACCGTTGGCCGCGCGCTGGGCGGGTACACGAAGAAGCTCTTCGCGCGAGCGCGGTGGGACCGGTACCTCGGCGGCGACAAGAGCGCGCTCTCGGAGGCCGAGCTCACGGGCTTCGCCATGTTCGTCGAGGCGGGATGCACCTCCTGCCATCAAGGAAAATACGTCGGCGCGACGCAGACCCAGAAGCTCGGCATCGCGAAGCCCTGGCCCGGACCGATCGGGAGCGAGCCCGGGCGCTTCGCCGTGACGAAGCAAGAGAGCGATCGCGGCATGTTCAAGGTGCCGTCGCTCCGCAACGTCACGCGCACCGGACCGTGGCTGCACGACGGCTCCGCCACCTCCCTCGAAGAGCTCACCAAGCTGATGGCGCGCCACCAGGTCGGCCGCGAGCTCGACGACGCCCAGGCTGCGGCGATCGTCACGTTCCTCGCCACCCTCGAAGGCAATCCGCCCAAAGAGCTGCTCCCCAAAGGCGTCACGCTCCCCACTCCGAGCAGCAGCGCGAGCAACGCTCCCGCCCCCTCCGCCTCCGCCGCCCCACCTCCGTGACCACCGCGCCGCCGCGGATCGCGAGAGGGGTGGATAGGGCGGGGAGCTCGAGGGGGAGCGCCCCTCGAACACAAAAAGAGACTATTGTCGCCTGCATGAAACGGCTGACCATCGGCGCTGACGCGTGTCTCGAGACCCTCGCTCTCCTCATCGCGGTGGCGTGGGCCGACGGGCGGCTCGACGAGCACGAGAAGGACGGCGTTCGCGGGGCGGCGAGCGTCTTCAACCTGTCCAAGGAGCTTCGCGCGCGGCTCGACTCGCTGCTCGAGAAGCCGCTCCCCGTCGAGGAGCTCCTCGTCGAAGGGCTGAGCGCGCGCGACAAGGCGTTCGCGTACGTCGCGGCGTCGTGGCTGAGCGGCGTCGACGACGACGTCGATGCGAAGGAGGAGCTGCTGCTCGCGAAGGCCGCCGCGCTCCTCGGCATCAGCGACGCACGGCGCGCGGAGCTCGACCGGATCGCGCGGGACCTCGAGCCGCTCCGCAAGGACAAGAAATCCTGGGCGAACGAGGTCGTCGCGCTCTTCAAGGCGATCCCCGCGCGCCTCGAAGGCGACACCGGCGAGAACTTCGACGTCCTGTTCGAGTAGTCCCCGAAGAGCGCAGAGAGCGCATGCGGCCTCTCGGTGCTCGGCGCCGCGAGGCGTGTCGCAGGATGAGGGCGCGGAAAATCGAGGGGCGCGGAAATCGAGGGCGCGGAAAATCAACGCCGCCGATGATCGGTCCCGCTCGCTCGCGCGTTACCATCGGGCCCGATGATGCGCGCGCCGCCTCGACCGCCCGAGCCTGGGCTTGCGCAGGCGACGGCCGCGCCACGGCCGCGCCGGAAGCGGTGGCGACCGTCGCGTGCGCTCATCCTCGGCGGCGGCGTGCTCGCGCTCCTTGTCGTCGTCGCGGCCGTCGCGTTCGGGCCGGTCGTTCGCGGACGCGTCGCGCGAGAAGCCGCGCGGCGGCACCTCGAGGTCGAGGTCGGAGCGGTCCGCCCCGGGTTCTTCGCCGTCACCCTCCGCGACGTCCGCGTGAAGCCGGAGGGCGTGGCCGGGCTCGAGGCGCACCTCGATCGCGTGCACGTCGATCTCACCGCGGGGGACATCGACGTCGACGGCGGCACGATCGCGATCGACGGCGAGCCCGAGGACCTCGCCGACCGCATGAAGGCCTGGCGCGCGCGGAGCGGCGGCGACACGAAGGCGGCGGAGGCGAGCCGCGGATCGAAGAAGCCCGTTCGCCTCGACAACCTCGCGCTCGCGTGGAAGCTGCCGAGCGGCGGCGAGGTGACCGGCAGCGGGATCCGCGTCACGCGCGACGAGAGCGGCGCGCTCACCGCCGCATGCGGCAAGTGCACCGCGCGCCGCGACCACCTCGCGCTCGAAGCGACCGCGGCCGACGTGGAGATGGGCGCCGATGGCTCCTTCAAGAGCGCACGGGCGCAGGCGATCGCCGTCGTCTACGACCCGCCGCGCGCCGCCACCCCCGCCGCCCCGGCGACCGGGACCTCCGAGCCCGCACCTCCGCCGCTGCCCGCCATCGCGACGAAGCGCGGCGCAAAAGGGTCCGCTGCCACGGCCGCGCCGGCGCCGCCCGAAGGTCCGGTGCTGCCGCTCCCCGACCTCCACGCCCTGCGATCGCGCATCGCCACCGGCGCCGCGCTCGTCGCGCCGCGCCTCCCCGACGGCGGCAAGATCGAGATCGACGGCCTCTCCGCGAAGGTCGACATCGGCGGCGAGCCGGTCGCCTTCGGACCCGCTCCGTTCACGCTGTCGCGCGCCGGCGATCGCGTCCACGTCGCGTTCTCGTCCTCGTCGGGCGAGAGCGAGCCCGGCGCCAAGGGCACGACGCCGCTCTCCATCGACGCCGAGATCCCGCTCGCCGGCGGCGACGTCGACGCGCGTCTCGCGGGCGGCCCCGTCTCGCTCGCGTTGCTCGGCGTCAAGGAAGGGACGAAGGGGCTCACCGACGTCACGCGCGGCACGGTCTCGGGCAAGGGGCGCGTCGTCCTCGCGTCCGGCGGCGAGGCGCTCACCTTCGACGGGCAGGTCGCGCTCCGCTCCATCTCGCTGAAGCAGCCCAAGATCGCCCCCGAGCCGATGCGCGGGATCGATCTCGCCGTCTCCGCGCGCGGCGTCCTCGACGACAAGGGGAAGCTCCGCCTCGACGACGCCCAGGTCGACATGGGCGCGCTCCACGCGAAGGCGCACGGCACGATCGAGGAGACGCCCGACCACTTCGCGGTGTCGCTCAACCTCGACGTCGCCCCCGCCGCGTGCCAGTCGCTGCTCGACAGCGCGCCGCAAGGCCTCCTCCCCACCGTGCGGGCGGCGCGGATGGTCGGCGTGTTCGGCGCGAACGTGAGCCTCGCCTTCGACACGCGCACGATCGACAAGCTCGTCCTCGACTACCGCATCGACGATCAGTGTAAAATGCATGAAGTTCCGCGCGAGCTGTCGCGCGACCACTTCACCGGGACGTTCACCTATCGGACCTACCACCCCGACGGCAGCCTCGGCGAGACCGCGACCGGGCCCGGCAGTGCGTCGTGGACCGCGCTCGACGACATCAGCCCGTTCATGATCTCCGCCGTCCTCACGACCGAGGACGCGGGCTTCTACCGGCATCACGGCTTCAACCACGCCGCGATCCGCTCGAGCGTGGCGGCGAACCTCAAGGCGCGGCGCTTCGTCCGCGGCGCGAGCACGATCTCGATGCAGCTCGCGAAGAACCTGTTCCTCGCGCGCGACAAGGCGCTCTCCCGCAAGATCGAGGAGGTGATCCTCACCGACTATCTCGAGCAGATCTTCCGCAAGGACGACCTCCTCGAGCTGTACCTCAACGTCGTCGAGTTCGGTCCCGACGTGTACGGCGTCACGCAGGCAGCCGAGCACTACTTCGGCCGCAAGCCCGAGGAGCTCAACGTCCTCGAGTGCTACTTCCTCGCGTCGCTCCTTCCATCGCCGATCCGCTACGGCAAGATGTGGGAGAAGGGCGAGGTCTCCGAGACGTGGACGCGCCACCTCCACGCGCTCATGGCGATCGGCGCGAAGAACGGCAAGATCAGCCACGCCGAGCTCGACGAGGGGCTCAAGCAAGCGATCGTCTTCGTGAAGCCCGGCGATCCGCGCCCCGAGCCGCGCAAGCCCGTCAACACCACGCGCCGCGATCCCTACGAGGACAACGACGCCGCGTGGCGCCCACTCGAGTAGCGCGCGTTGGCTTCCGGAGCCGCGTCCGCGCTGGACTCTGGAGTGCCGCGGCTCCGTAGGCCGCGCTCGCGCTGGGCCACGCGCTATTTCTTTCCGAGGGCGCGTAGCGACGCGAAGAAGCTGCGCAGTCGCTCGGCGCACTCGTCGGCGAGCACGCCCGGCGTCATCTCGAAGCGGTGGTTGAGCCGCGCGTCCTGGCCGATCGTGAAGAGCGTGCGGCACGCGCCGCCCTTCGGATCGTCGCAACCCCAGACCACGCGCGCGACGCGCGCATGCACGAGCGCTCCCGCGCACATCGCGCACGGCTCGAGCGTCACGTAGAGCGTCGCGCCCTCGAGCCGCCACGACCTCTTCGCCTGCGCCGCCGCCCGCACCGCGATCATCTCCGCGTGCGCGGTGGGATCCTGATCGCGCTCGCGCAGGTTGAACCCCTCGCCGAGCCGAGCCCCGTCCGCATCGACGACGATCGCACCAACCGGCACCTCCCCCATCGCCGCTGCCCGCTCCGCGAGCCCGATCGCCTCCCGCATCCACTCCACATCCCTCACGCCCCCAACCTACCGCGCAAAGAAGCCCCCCGCCGCCGGAGCCCCAGACACGGCCGCGAAAAATGGGCCCGCGCCAGGGGCCCCAGAAGCGGCCGCACCAGCGGTCGCGAAGCGACCCTCGCGCAACGCGCGAGGGCCGTGTCTGGGGTGGGGGTGTCGGGGGCGAAGCCCCTGACCCTGACAAGCGCGCCCAGGAAGATTCGAACTTCCGACACCTGGTTCCGTAGACCAGTGCTCTATCCAGCTGAGCTATGGGCGCCGAGCCCGCCTTCGCGAGCTCCAAGGAGCGCGCACCTTACTTCCCCCGACGACGGTGTCAACGGTGTTCCGCGAATGCCGCGGAACCTGTGGAGAAATGGGGAGCGGCGGAAGAGTCGTGCCAACTACGCAAAGAGTGCGATCCAGGCTGGCCACGCTGACTGCGCTGACAGGACCCGGCGGCACCGAGTGGCAGGCCCCAGACAGGAAATGCCCAAATTTGCCTAAAATACGTGCGTGGCACGACCAATGCACTATTCCCTCCCATCGCCGCCACGGACCTCTCGCTTTCTCTTCTCTTACTTTCGGTCCTGGGCGGTTCTTCTACTTGGCTTCGAGCTTCTGCCACTCGAAAGACACGGCGCGAGGTGCTGGGCTGCTCGTCGCGTCGCGCGATCCTCGATCTCCCTTCGAGAATCGCTCCGTCCGAGAAGAGGCCATGACCCTCGAGCGTGTGAGCGCACGAGGGCCCTGGTCCGCCTTTCTTCCTTCGCGCCGTTCTTGACGAGCTTCCCCGCTTCTTTATCTTCCGTCGGCTAGTTCCGAGCCTTTCCGTGGCGCTTCTCCTCCGGGAGTGGCGCCACGTCGCTTTTGTGGTCCAGAGGAACGCCAGGCTCGCTTCGGCAGCGCCCCGACATAGACTCCATCCGATGACGCGTAGCTCGCGGCCGTTGTTCCCGCTCCTCCTCGGCCTCGTCCTCGCGACCTCGAGCGCGCTCGCCGGTGAGCCTGAGCCGCCGCGACCCCAAGCCCCCGCACCCGCGCCGAGCGCTCCGCCGTGGCTCGGCGTCTCGATGGACAACGGCAGTGACACCGGCGTCAGGGTGGAGCATGTAATCCGCTCGTCGCCCGCCGACCGCGGCGGTGTGCGCGCGGGCGACCGCATCGTCGCGATCGACGGCGCGCGCGTGACCAAGCCGGGCGAGATCACCCGCACCGTTCAGTCGCACAAGGTCGGCGAGACCGTGAAGCTCGACCTCGAACGAACCGGCAACGCCATCCAGGCCAACGTCCAGCTCGGGTCGCGTCCGTCGACCGACCAGATGATGAAGATGGACCTCGTCGGCGCCCCCGCTCCCGCGTGGTCGAAGGTGACGCCGCTCGGCGCCGCGCCCGCGTCGCTCGGCGCGCTCAAAGGCAAGGTCGTCCTCGTCGACTTCTGGGCGACGTGGTGCGGCCCCTGCAAAATGATCGCGCCGCGCCTCTCCGCGCTGAAGGATCGCCTCGGGGTGCAGGGGCTCTCCGTCGTCGGCATCACGACCGATCCCGCCGCGCCCGCGACCGCGTTCGCGGAGAAGTACCAGATGCGCTACCCGATCGTCGTCGACGGCGACGGCGAGACGAGCAAGGCGTACGGCGTCAACGCGCTCCCCACGCTCGTCCTCGTCGACAAGCAAGGCGTCGTGCGCGACGTCTTCATCGGCTTCGATCCGAGCGGCGAGCAAGAGCTCGAAAAATCGATCAAGAAGCTCCTCGCCGAGCAGGGCCCCACGCCCGCCGTCCCCGCCCCGTCGGTGCCACGCCCCGAAGGTCGCTGAGCGATCAGATCCCGTCGCTCGGAGGAGCGACGAGCTCGATCTTCCCCTGCAGCCGTTTGCTGATGCCGACGTTGTTCTTCGCGTCGACGATGACGGCGCCGACGCCGTCGAGCGACTCGACGAGCTTCATGCCCTTCTCGGGGCCGAGGATGAACACCGCGTCGTCGATCTCGTCGGCGAGGAGCGCGCTCGGTGCCCAGATCGTCACGCTCCGGCACGCCGTCGCCGGCTGGCCGGTCCGCGGATCGATGATGTGGTGGTAGCGCTTCCCCTCGTGGATGTACGCGCGCTCGTAGTCGCCCGCGGTGCTGAACGCGCGATCGCTCAGCGACAGCCGCGCGAAGAACGAGCCTTCCTTGCCGCGCGGATCGCGGATGCCGGCCTGCCACTCGGAGCCGTCCGGCTTCTTGCCGCGCGCGTAGAGGTCTCCGCCCGCCTGGACGAAGAACGACTCGAGCCCCGCCTGCAGGAGGACCTTCACCGCCATGTCGACGGCGTAGCCCTTCGCGATGCCGCCGAGGCCGATCTGCGTCTCCTTCTTCGTGAGCATCACCGTCTTCGCCTGCGGATCGAGGACGATGTTCCGGAACCCGACGAAGGGGAGGCGCGCCTTCACCTCGCTCTCGAGCGGCGGCTTCGCGACGAGGTCCTCGTCGAACTTCCACAGACCGTGGAGCGTGTGGAACGTGATGTCGAAGGTGCCCTCCGAGATCTCGCTCGTGCGCACCGACTCCTTGATCACGGTGAACGTCTCGTCGCCGACCTTCACCGGCGCCTTGCCCGCCGCGGCGTTGATGCGCGAGACCTCGCTGTCGCGCCACGTCGTCATCAGGTCCTCGACGCGCTTGATCTCCGTCAGCGCCGCCTCGAACGCGGTCCGCGCGCGCGTCGCGTCGACCTTCGGCGTCGTGAACGCGACGAAGGTGACGTGCGTGCCCATCGCCTTGCCCTCGCCCGTGACGCGCGAAGGCACGAACGGCGCCGGCTCGACCGCGCTCGCGAGGACGGACCTCGCCGGATCGGGCGCGGGCGCGACGGGCTGGGCGACCGGGATCGGGGGCGGCGCGACGCTCGAGCTCTCTCCCTCGCGGCAGCCCGCGAGCACGAGGAGGAGCGCCGTCAGGACCCGCGAACGCACCCGATCCTCATATCTCATTTGCGCCCCCGAGTGCGCGCTGGTACCGGCGCTGGCCCACAGATGTTGTCCCCCGACTTGGTCAAGGTCATCGACGAAACCATCGAACGCGAGCGCCCCGCGCTGACGAAGCTCGCGCACGACATCCACGCGAACCCCGAGCTCCGCTTCGAAGAGCACAAGGCGTCCGCGTGGATCGCGGAGCTCCTTCGTTCGCGCGGCGTCGAGGTCGAGCACGGCCTCGCCGGCATGTCGACCGCGCTCCGCGCGAAGAAGGGCGTGCCCGGCGGCGGCTGCATCGCGATCCTCGGTGAGTACGACGCGCTCCCAGACATCGGGCACGCGTGCGGCCACAACCTCATCGCCGCGAGCGCGGTCGGCGCGTTCCTCGCCGCGGCCGCGGTCGCGGAGCAGGTCAAGGGCGAGGTCGTGTTCCTCGGCACGCCGGCGGAGGAGGGCGGCGGCGGCAAGATCAAGATGATCGACGAAGGCGTGTTCGAGGGCATCGACGCCGCGATGATGTTCCACCCCTTCGACCGCGATCTGCTCGCCCACCCCGCGCTCGCGAGCATGTGGATCCAGATGACGTTCCGCGGCGCGCCCGCGCACGCGGCGGCGGCCCCGCACGACGGCAAGAGCGCGCTCCAGGCGTGCATGGACACGTTCCGCCTCATCGACGGCCAGCGCGTGCGCTTCAAGGACGGCGTGCGCGTCCACGGCTACATCACGAACGGCGGCCAGGCGGTGAACATCATCCCCGAGCTCGCCTCGTGCGAATTCAGCGTGCGCGCGCGCGACATCGTCGAGCTCGAGCGCGTGCGCGGCATCGTCGAGCGCTGCGCGCAGGCGGGCGCGCTCGCGAGCGACGCGCAGGTCGACCTCGTCACGCGCATCGGCTACCGCGACATGCGGAACAACATGCTCCTCGCGCGCGCCTTCGGCGGTCACCTCGACGCGCTCGGCCGCCCCGCGCGCGAGAGCGACGACCGCGTCGGCGCGGGCAGCACGGACATGGGCAACGTCTCGCACGTCGTCCCGTCGATCCACCCGTACCTCGCGATCGTCGAGGAGAACGAGGCGCTCTGCCACCAGCACAAGTTCGCGCACGCCGCCGCGAGCGAGCGCGGGCTCGGCACCGCGATGGATGCGGCACGCGCGCTCGCGCGGACCGCGGTCGAGCTCCTCGTCGACCACGGTCTGCGATCCGCCGTGAAGAAAGAATGGGAAGCGGGCCGCATTTGAGCGCGCGCGCGGACACGCTCCCACCAAAGAGTTAGCGCGAGCAGAGAGCGCGCTGGCGAGGCGCGATCGCTCCTCGCTAGCCTCAGCTCGTGGTGACAAAAAGCATCGTCCTCTCCTCGCTCCTTCTCCTCGGTGCATGCGCGTACGGTGTCGACGACGGATCGTCGGCGGGGGAAATTGCCTCGCGCGAGACAGAACCGCCCACCGCGAAGTCGTCGCCGCTCGAGGAGACGCCGACCCCAGGCGATCCCGCGCTCCGTCGCGACGACGTCGCGACGACGTTCGTTCCCCTCCTGACCTGGGGCTTCGAGTCGGCGAGCGCCGACTGCAACGGCTGGCCGCTCCTCGGCGCCGCGAGCTCCATCCGCGCGATCCCCTCGCGGACCGGCTACTACTCGTGCAAGGTCTGCGCGGACGGGAGCTCCTCGGACCTCGCGGTGGGCCGCGAGCTCGGGAAGGTCGAGAAGGGGGACTACACGCTCAGCGCGTTCGTCCGGTCGCGCGAGAACACCGCCGCGCCGAGCGAGGCGCTCGCCCGCGTCGAGGCGGTGGACGCGACGGGCCACGTCACCGTCGCCGTCGCCCCGACCATCCCGGTCCGCGGTCAGTGGGACCGCGTGACCGTCCGAATCGACCTCCCCGCGGACGCCGAGAGCGTGAAAATCGCGATCGGATCGCCGAACGTGCTGGCCCAGACCTGCCTCTTCGTCGACGACGTGACCTTCTCGCGTTCGCCGTAGCGTCGCGACCCAAGCCCGGCCGTGGGCGCGGGTTTCAGCTACAACATGATGGCCGTGACCACGCAGCCGCCGCGAGAGTCGAACCTTCCCGGAATGATCGAGACGGCGGACGACGGCGACCGCCCGTCGATCACCGAGGTGAACGGCACCGTCGCTCGCTTCGAGATGGCCTACAACCCGAACCCCGAGGAGCGGTTCGTGTTCGGTCCGCCGATCTGGCAGCGGCTGCCGTCGCTCCTCTTCCTCGGGTTCGCCGGCGTCGTCGCGACGGCCGCGATCATGGCGCACAACACGGCGGGCTCGTCGCTCCATCGTTTCATCGTCGTCGAAGGTCGGACGCCGCTCGTCTTCATCATCGTCTTCGCCGCGATCGCGACCTTCGTGCGCGCCGGCCTCCGCGGCGTCATCGTCACGAGCGAAGGCGTCGAGACGCGCACGCTGTCGATGGGCTTCCCGCGCGTGCGGCGCTACCGCTGGGCGCAGATCGACCGCGTGATCCTCCACAAGGAAGCCGAGTCCGTCGCGTTCGAGCTGTGGAACGGCGAGTACGAGCGCCTCCCGAAGGTCGCGCGCGCCGACGAGATGGTCAGCCTGCTCGAGCGCGTCGCGATCGGCCGCGGGCGCGAGGTGACGCGCCTCGATCGGAAGCGTTAACCGGAGTCGCCGCCTTCGCCGGCGGCGTGCTCGGGCAGCGGCATCGCGCGGGCGCGCTTGTACTCGCGCACGGCCGCGACCTCGCTCCGCGACGGGTTGATGACGAGGAGACCGTGGTCCGCGTCGAGGAGGGCGACGTCGCCGTCGGAGGCCCACTTGAAGAGGCCCTCGATGCCGACGACGGCGGGCACCTCGAGGAGGCGCAGGAGCGAGCGCGTGCGCGGGCCCGTCGCGCGGTCGGTGAGCGCGATGCCGACCGGGTGCGCGCGCGCGGAGACGAGCAGATCGAAGACGCTGAGGCCGTCGCCGACGAGGACCGCCTTGTTCGGGAGCTCCGCGCGTTTGTCCGCCTTCGAGAGCATCACGAGCGCGTCGCAGAGGTCCTCGATGTCGCGCGCGCGCTCCTCGAGGAACGCGTCGCGCGTGATCGACGCCGCGGTGCGGGTGACCTCGCGCGCGACGCGGTTCAGCGCCGGGCCGATGCCGTTGCCCTCCGCGACGAGCTCGTCGGCGCGCTCGCGGAAGCGCCCGTCGCCGAGGATGTCGACGTAGGTCGAGAGGAAGCCGGCGTCGTTGCCGAGCCTCATCGCGCGCGCGCGATCGGAGAGGGCGCGCATCGCCTTGTCCGCGACGTCGAAGGCGCCGCGGAGCAGCTTCCGCTCCTCGCGTACGTCGTGGCCTTCGCGCGACGACGTCGGCGCGAGCGACGCGGAGGGGCGCCGGAGCGCCGCGATCGCCCCGAGCGCGCGGCCGGTGAGGAACGGACGGCCGGTCAGCGTCACCTTGCGCGTGCCGCCGCCGGCCTTGCGCGGCGCGGGGCCGTGGCGATCGCGCTGCGACTCGATGAGCTCGGCGTGGCGGATGCCGGCCGCGATGACGGCGCCGATCATCGCGAGCAGCTCGATGTCGTGCGCGTCGAACTCGGAGGCCCCGTTCGTCCGCTGCACGACGAGCGCGCCGAGCGGGCCGGACTTCCCGCGGATCGGGACGGTGAGGAAGACGGGGAAGCGCTCCTCGCCGAGGTCGGCGAAATGCTTGTAAGATGCATGCTCCCCGGCGTTGTTGCTCGTGACGGGGCGGAGGTACTCGACCGCCTCGCCGGTCATGCCCTCGCCGATCGCGAGGCGCACCTGGCCGAGCGCCTGCGGCGCGAAGCCGACGTTTCCGCGCATGACGAGCTCGTTCCCGTCGCCCTCGAGGAGGTAGAGCGAGCAGACGTCGGCCTCGAAGATGGTCGCGATGCGCCGCGGCGCTTCGTCGAGGAGGGAGACGAGCGGCATCGGCTTGGCGGTGAACGTCACGAAGTCGAGGACGGCGTCGAGCCGCTTGTTCCCTCGGTCGTGGACGGTCGCCCTGCTCCCAAGGGCGGGCCGGCGGGCATTCTTCGCTGCAGCCATCGCGCGTTACGTACTATACCGGACCTAGTTCCATGTCAGAGCTCGAGTTCCCCTCCGAGGCGTGGGTCCTTGCCTACAAGGACGCGATCAACGCGAACCCCGAGTACGCGAAGGCCGGCAAGGACTGGACGCACGGCGTCGTGGCGATGGTGGTGAAGGCCGAGCCCACGCTCGGCATCGAGCACGACCTCGCGATGTGGCTCGACGTCCACGAAGGAAAGTGCCGCGAGTGCAAGCTCATGCCGGCGTCGGAGGCCGAAGCGAAGGCGCCCTTCGTCGTCACCGCGAGCTACGCGCAGTGGAAGCAGGTCATCAAAAAGGAAATCGACCCGACGAAGGCGCTCATGCAGGGCAAGCTGAAGCTCTCCAAGGGCCACATGCCGACGATGGTCAAGTACGTCCATGCGTCGAAGCAGCTGGTCGAGTCGACGACCAAGGTTCCGACGAAGTTCCGGGGCGAATGATCGCTCCGCGCGCGACGGCTCTTGACGATGGAAGCGTCGGCAAGAGACAGTACGCGCATGGCAACCTCTGCCCCGCTCGTCCTCGTCGCTGACGACGAACCCTCGATGCTGGAGCTCGTCGCTCGTCACCTGCGGACGATGAGCGATCCGAAGCTCGAGGTCATCCAAGCGTCCGACGGCGAGGAGGCCTGGCGCCTCGCGCAGGAGCACCTCCCCGATCTCGTCGTCCTCGACGTCATGATGCCGGGGATGAGCGGCTGGGAGGTCTGCCGCAAGATCCGCGAGGACATCGCGCTCGCGCACACGGGCGTGGTCATGCTCACCGGCATCGGCGAGAACCTGAACCAGATGACGAGCCCGCTCTACGGCGCGGACGCGTACATCGACAAGCCGTTCGAGTTCGAGGACTTCGACGACAAGGTCCGCGACACGCTGAAGTCGCGCGAGAGCCAGCGCCTCGGCGTCGTGCGCCCGTCGATCAACGGCACCGCCGGCGCCGCGAAGCCCGCGCCGACCTCGAAGGGCAGCAAGGCTCTCGCGAAGGAGAAGCCCGCGAAGAAGGCGGCGGCGAAGAAGCCCGCCGCGAAGAAGCCGGCGCCCAAGAAGAAGCCGGCCGCGAAGAAGCCGGCGGTCAAGAAGGCCGCGACGAAGAAGCCGGCGGCGAAGAAGCCGGCGGCGAAGAAGAAGCCGGCGGCCGCCAAGAAGCCGGCCGCGAAGAAGAAGGCCGCCGCGAAGCCGGCGAAGAAGAAAGCCGCGAAGAAGCGCTGACGGTTCCGGTTAAGGTTCGGCTAGCGCGATTCACGAGCGAAGTAGGAACGTCTTAGCGTCACGCGATCGCGGCGCATGGCACCTTGTGCCCATGACGACTCGATTGATACTTCGTGCCGCCGGGACCGGCCACGTTGACTCCGTGCGCACCACGGGCGAAGAGTCCCGCTCGATGAGGAGGCTCGTCGCGATCATCGCTCTCGCCGGAGCCGCCGCGCTGGCGGGGTCGGGCTGCAAGAAGTCCGAGGCGGCGACGCGAGAGAGCCAGGAGCTCTTCGCGGCCACGTGCTCGCGGTGCCACGGCGCGGACGGCGCCGGCGGGCTCCCGCTCTGGGAGGCCGGGCCTTCGCCGCAGGACTTCCGCGATCACGCGTTCCAGCGGGCGCGGACGGACGAGCAGCTGAAGCAGACGATCAAGAACGGGAAGGGGACCGGGATGCCGGCCTTCGGCGCGCTGCTGACGGACGAGCAGGTCGCGATGCTCGTGGTTCAGGTCCGCAGCTTCGATACGGAGGGACGACGATGAAGATCGGTTGGAAGAAGGGCCTCAAGATCGCGGGCGGCGTCATCGTCGGTGTCCCGCTGCTCCTGATCGTCGCCGCCCTCGTGAAGTTCTACGGGCTCTCGCCGAAGTCGCGACCCGCGCCGGTGATGACCGCGCCGACCAACGCCGAGGCGATCGAGCGTGGTCGCTACCTCGTGCATCACGTCGCTGCGTGCATCGGGTGCCACTCGAACATCCGCGAGGACGTCCCCGGCGAGCCGCCGGTCGAAGGGAAGCTCGGCGCCGGCCGTGACTTCGGCGAGGTGCCGGGCTCGCCCGTCCACATCAAGGCGTCGAACATCACGCCCGACAAGGAGAATGGCCTCGGCGGCTGGACCGACGGCGAGATCGCGCGCGCGATCCGCGAAGGCGTGAGCAAGGACGGCCGCGGGCTCTTCCCGCAGATGCCGTACATGACCTACCGCGAGACGCTCTCGGACGGCGAGGTGCTCGACATCATCGCGTACCTGAAGACGCTGAAGCCGCTCCCCGACAAGACGCAGCGCACCGAGGTCGGGTTCCCGGTCTCGATGTTCATCCGCGGCGTCCCCACGCCGCTCGAGACGCCGCCGCCGCCCGCGCCGTCGCCGTCCGACAAGATGGCGCGCGGCAAGTGGCTCCTCAAGGTCGCGTCGTGCCACGACTGCCACGACTCGGTCGACGGCAAGATGGCGAAGATCCCGGGCAAGGAGTTCGGCGGCGGCTTCAAGTTCGAGCTGCCGGGAGGGAAGGGCACCGTCTACGCGCCGAACATCTCGAGCGATCAGGCGAGCGGCATCGGCTCGTACTCGAACGAGGACATCAAGCGCGCGCTCACCGAGGGCAAGGGCAAGAGCGGGAAGAACCTCTACGTGATGCCGTGGAGCTACTACAAAGGCATGACGAACGAGGACATGGACGCGCTCGTCGCCGCGCTCCGCGAGGAGCCCGCCGTCGTGAACATCGTGCCGCCTTCGACCGTGAAATAAGGGCGGGGCAGCACTTTCCGTACACGGATATTTCGTGTACGAAAGAATGTATGCCCAGCCCGTTCCGCGAAGAGCACGACCACTTCCGCAAGACCGTCCGCCAGTACGCCGAGAAGGAGCTCGCGCCCTTCGCCGACGAGTGGGAAAAAGCGGAGATCTTCCCGAACGAGGTCTTCAAGCGCGCGGGGGAGCTCGGCGTCTTCTCCGCGCACTACCCGGAGGAGCACGGCGGCGCAGGCGGCGACTACTGGTTCTCCGTCGCGAAGGCGGAGGA
The DNA here is from genome assembly GCA_019637155.1 of Labilithrix sp. NCBI lineage: Bacteria > Pseudomonadati > Myxococcota > Polyangiales > Labilitrichaceae > Labilithrix > Labilithrix sp. Next base: position 333,566 of record JAHBWE010000011.1, read on the forward strand.
GCTCTGTCGCTGCCAGTCGGCGGGCGTGTCGATGGGGCTCCTCGTCCAGGGCGACATGGCCACGCCGGTCATCAGCGACCTCGGGACGAAGGAGCAGATCGAGGAGTTTCTCACCCCCGCGATCCGCGGCGAGAAGATCGCGTCGCTCGGCGTGACGGAGCCGAACGCGGGCAGCGACGTCGCCGGCATCCAGACGACCGCGAAGAAGGACGGCGACGACTACGTCATCAACGGGTCGAAGACGTACATCACGAACGGCTGCCGCGCGGACTTCGTCACGCTCCTCGCGAAGACGAACCCAGAGGCGGGCGCGCACGGCTGCAGCTTCTTCCTCGTGCCGACGAAGACGAAGGGATTCAGCGTCTCGAAGAAGCTGAAGAAGATCGGCAACCACGCGAGCGACACCGCCGAGCTCGCGTTCGAGGACATGCGCGTCCCGAAGCGCTACCTCCTCGGCGAAGAGAACCAGGGCTTCATGTACCTGATGCAGAACTTCCAGACCGAGCGCCTCATCGCGTGCATCAGCAGCAACGCGGGCGCAGAGCTCGTCATCGACGAGGCGATCGCGTACGGGCGCGACCGCAAGGCGTTCGGCAAGCCGATCATCAAGCGCGAGTACTGGCAGCACAAGTTCGTCGACCTCCAGGCGAAGCTCGAGGCGGCGAAGGCGCTCGCGTACCGCGCGGCCGATCAATACAACGACGAGCGCTACGTCCAGAAGCAGCCGATCAGCTTCGACACCGTGAAGATGATCAGCCTCGCGAAGATCTTCTGCGCGGAGATCGGCACCGAGATCATGGACCAGTGCCTCCAGTTCCACGGCGGCGCGGGCTACATGGAGGAGTACAAGATCGGCCGCGCGTGGCGCGATCAACGCCTCGTCCGCATCGGCGGCGGCACGACGGAGACGATGCGCTACTACGTGGCGAAGCTGATGGGTCTGTGAGACGCCGCTGAGAGGCGCGTCGAGCCGGCGCGGCCTCATCGGGAAATGTGCGTCTGATGCCTCGATGGCTCGGGGGAAAGAAGGGGAAGCGTGCGGCGCTGTCGCACCTTCCCCTTCCGATTTCCATCGTCGCTGGCCGAAATGGCGACAGGCTCCGGACATCACGTGAGGTCTGCACACCGAAGTTGCTGTAGGCCTCGTTTCCTCATCCCGCGCCGATCACCGACACGCGACCGTTACGCGCATGTTCGAGCGCATCTTCGGTCTTGGGTTCGTCGTCGTCATGGTCGCGGGCTGCGCGGTCGATGCCACGCAGGAGCAAGAGGAGCCGATGGGCGAGACCTCGCAGGAGATCGTGGGCGGTCAGCTCGCGAGCGCCTACGAGGAGGCGGCGCTCGTGAACGGGCAGGGCTTCATCTGCTCGGGCGCCATCATCGCGCCGCGCGTCGCGCTCACGGCCGGGCACTGCGTGAAGGGCTCGAGCTTCACGGTGAAGACGCCGTACGCGCAGAACCAGAGCGCGCGCGGCCGCCGCGTCTGGACCGACTACGTGAACATGGCGTCGACGGTGAACCCGAACACGCTCGACGTCGGCGTCATCATCCTCGACACGCCGATCCATCTCTCGAAGTACCCGAAGCTCTCGAGCGCGGCCGTCGCGGACGGCACGAAGGTGATCAACGTCGGCCGGATCAAGGACGGCGTCACCTCGAACACGAACCTCTACTTCGGCCGCGAGGACGCGGTGCGCGACGCCGCGCCGAGCTTCCGCTTCGCCTACCGCGGCTCGCCGATCGTGCAGTCCGGCGACTCCGGCGGCCCCGCCTACGCGGGCACCGGCGCGAACCGCACGATCGTCGCCGTGAACTCGGGCGTGAGCCCGTCGTTCCAGGTCCTCGCCCGCGTCGACCTCGCCTACGAGAAGATCCAGGACCTGATCGCCCAGAACCCCTAACCGGTCGAAGCGAGCACGCGGCAGAAAAACGTTCTGACGTTTTTCTGCATCGTGCGAGCGGGGTGCAGGGGCGCAGCCCCTGCGTTGAGAAGCGAGCGGGGTGCAGGGGCGCAGCCCCTGCGTTGAGAATCAGGTCGCGCGCGGGTTGCAGAGCAGGAGGCGCGTGACCTGCGTGCCGTTGGGGCGCGTCACGCGGTAGCGGACGCCGCCGAGGAGCTCGATCGTGAGCGAGAGCGTCTCGTCGCTCTTCGTGCGCGAGAGCACGAGCTTGCCGCCGGCTTCGGGGCAGCCGCCGCGGCCGATGCCGCAGCGCCGGTAGCCGTCGAGTGTGCGCTCGAAGGAGCGGCCGCCGATCGACGTCTCCGCGCTGCCGTCGCGCGTGATGCACTTGCTCGACGCGTCGTAGCTCGTGACGAAATTCGCGGCGTGCGCGATGTCCTTGCCCTTCGCCGTCGTCCCGGTCCAGCTGCCGGTCCGCTTCTTCGTGATGACGCTGCCGGCGCGGGTGTACTCGATGATCCGCGTGCCGCTCACGCTCGCGCCGTTCACGGTGAAGCTCGCGGCCTCGTGTGTGATCGTGAGCTTGCCCGCCGCGCGGACGTAGGTGCTGGTGACGGTGCCGTCGAGCTTGGCGAGCCCGAACGGACCGGTGCAGCCCGTGAAGACGTGCGTGATCGCGTTGCCGCTCCGCGTCGACACGAGGCAGCCCGCCGGCTCGAAGAACCTGCCCGCGTTGGTGCGGACCTTCTCGCCGAGCTCCTCGTCGCTCGCGGCGGCGGCCGGATCGCCGGGATCGCCGGGGTCCGCTGCCGTGCTGCCGCTGAGCGGCTCGTCGAGGGCGGCCTCGAGGTCCGCGTCCGTCTCCGCCGCTTCGGCGTCGTCCGCGACGAGCGCCGCTTCGCCGGTCCCGAGCTCCTCGGTCGGATCGTTCGTGTCGTCGTTGTCGTCGTCGGCGGCGTCGTTGCAGCCGGCGACGGAGATGGCGAGGACGGTGGCGGAGACGAGCGCGAGGTCGAGGAGCTTCATGCCGAGGAGCTCAGCACCGCGCGTGCCGGCGTTGGGCCGCCGTGATTCTGTGGACTTGGCGCGAAAAAGAGAGGACGTCGCGCCGACCCCTGAACGCGCAGCCGTTCAGGCAGCGTAGGCTGGGGTCGATGCGCGTGTCTCGGTGGTGGCTCGTCTCTCTCCCACTCTCGGCGTGCGCGAGCTTCGGGACAGCGCCGGACGGAGGCTCGCCTGTGGACGGCGGTACGTCGCTCGCGACGTGCGACGCGGGGCTTCGCTGCTTCGACTTCGAGCCTCCGCACGACACGTCGCCGTTCGGCTTCGACGAAGCGCTCGGCTCCGAGGGCGAGATCACCGTCGTCCCAGGTCCGTCGTCGGCCAACGCGTTGCGCCTCTACGCGACGACGGGGAGCTCGGAGCGCGGGCTCCTCCTCGCCGTCGGTACGATCCCGGCGCAGCTCGTCATCGACTTCAAGCTCCACCTCGTGCAGACGCCGGGCGACGACGCGGAGACGAAGGACGCCATCCTCGCCCGTCTCGGCTGCGCCGACGAGGGGATCCTCCTCAAGGTGAAGAAGAAGATGGGAGTGCAGCTCCAGGTGAGCGGCCTCACCGACATCGCTCGGTTCCCAGCGGGGTGGCAGGACGTGACGTTGACCTGGCGTCTGGAGTCGGGCGCGGTGACGTTCGCGTTCGGGACGTCGACCATCGCCGTGAACGTGGGCGCTGGAGCGTGCGCCGGAGAGCCGGTCCGCTTCTCGCTCGGGTGGCTCTCGCACGGGGCCGAGCAGGTCGGCACCTTCGAGGCGCTGGTCGACGACGTCCGCGTCCGCGTCGAGTGACACGCGCGCTCAGGCCGCGCGCAGCTTGTCGCTCTGGCTCATGTGGAAGAAGCGGCGGAGCTCGGCGCGCAGCTGCTCGAAGCGGCGCGGCGCGACGAGCTCGCGCTCGAGGCGACCGGTGAAGCGGTGCGCGCGCTCGTTCGCGATGCGGTACCGCTCGCCGAGGGCGGTGCCGCGCTCGTGCGTGAAGGCGACGCGCTCGTAGAGGCGCGCGCGGAGGCGGCGGCTCGACGCGGCGTCGAACCCGTCGAGCGACGACGCGAGGACGACGTACTTGTCGACCTCCGCCTGGAGCTCGAGCTCGAGCTGCGTCGTCGCGCGGTCCTGCGCGGCGCGGTCGGCGAGGTAGACGAAGTGGCTGACGCCCTCGATGATCTGGCAGACCGGATCGAGCTCGCCGGCCTCGAGGCGCGGGAGGCGAAGGCACAGCTCGAGCGCGCCTTCGTGCTCGCGGACGAGGAGGCTCTCGCGCTCGCCTTCGCCCGCCTCCGCGACGTAGTCGTCGACGTTGGCGGAGCGATCGAGGCGATAGAGGTTCTCGAGGCCGCGCTGGATCCGGCTCGCGAGCGCGATCTCGCGGACGAGCCCCGCGCCGTTGCCCTCGAGCGCGCGGCTCCCGAGCGACTCCGACTTCGGATCGACGGCGCGGCTCCCGAGCGACTTCGACTCCGGACCGACGGCGCCGCTCCCGCGCGACTCCGGATCGACGGCGCCGCTCCCGCGCGACTTCGGATCGATCACGAGAGGATGCCGCCGCGCGTGCCGCCGGCGGTCACCAGCATTCCGTGCGACGTGAGCGCCTCGGCGAGCGAGTCGCTCCGCGTCTTGAGCCAGCGCTCGTAGAGCTTCACGAGCCCCTTCGAGGTCGCGACGCCGCGCGCGATCGTCGCGTTCGCGACCTCGCCGATGACCTCGACGAAGCGCGCGAAGTGCTCCGCGAGCTCCTTGAAGATGTCGATCGAGCGGCTCGAGCATCCGCTCACCGGACCGTCCTGCGGCTCGGGCGCACGGCTCATGATGAGCGAGCCCGCGCTCTCGTACGCGGTGCGGCCGATGCCGATGATGTACTTCGTGTCGACGCCGCGCGCCTCGAAGTGATCGGCGAAGAAGCCGGAGGAGTAGAGGACGCCGTCGCCGAGCACGCGGAGCCGCTCGAAGCGCTCGCCGAGCTCCGCCGTGTGGAGCGCCTCGTTCAGGAGGAGGGTCAGCGGCTGCTCGAGCGTGCGCTCGACCGGACTGCCTGGCTTCGCGAGATCGGAGAGGAGCCCGACGACGTACGAGCGTGCGCCGTCCGACGCGGTCACACCACGCGATCGCATCGCGTCCTCGACGGCCCCTGCGAAGAAATCCGAGACGGAAACAGCCGCAACAATCGACATCCTTGTTGTCCTCCGACCTCATCCACAACGGCCTGAGCTGCTCGACCTTCAGGGGAGAGCAGGTTCAGGGCCGCATTCTTTTGGTCTACGAGAGGCGGACCCAGATGGCAATTTCCCGAATATGTCCGGAAGGTTACGACTGAGACCGGAAGCAGCACTCCAAGCGCGAGAGTGCCAAGCCTGTGTCGTCCTGCCTCAGCCGCGGCCAATTGGCGGGGATTGCTCGCGAATCGGGCGTCGCAGAAAGATCGCCTTCGTCGCTTGACGGTGTAGGCAGCGCGATTAGATTGCGCGGCGCCCGTTAGCACTCACTCCGAGCGAGTGCTAACAATCGGCCGCTGCTCAGCGCGGCGCCAGCCACACAAGGAGTGAGCTTTCATGAATATCCGTCCCCTGCAGGACCGCGTGATCCTCAAGCGTGTGAAGGAAGAGGAGAAGACCAAGGGCGGGATCATCATCCCCGACACCGCGAAGGAGAAGCCGATCGAGGGTGAGGTCGTTGCGGTCGGCAACGGCAAGCTGCTCGACGACGGCACGGTGAAGAAGCTCGACGTGAAGGTCGGCGACCGCGTGCTCTTCGGCAAGTACAGCGGCACCGAGGTGAAGCTCGATGGTGAGGAGCGCCTCATCGTCCGCGAGGAGGACATCCTCGCCGTCCTCGAGAAGTGATTGGCGCCTAGCGCCCCGAAAGAATTTTAGGAGTCAGCACATGGCAGCCAAAGAAATCGTCTACACCGAATCGGCTCGCAACCTCATTCTCTGCGGCGTCAACGCGCTCGCGGACGCGGTCAAGGTCACGCTCGGGCCCAAGGGCCGCAACGTCGTCATCGAGAAGAGCTTCGGCTCGCCGACGGTGACGAAGGACGGCGTCACGGTCGCGAAGGAGATCGAGCTCGAGAACCGCTTCGAGAACATGGGCGCGCAGATGGTCCGTGAGGTCGCGTCGAAGACGTCCGACGTCGCGGGCGACGGCACGACCACCGCGACGGTCCTCGCGCAGGCGATCTACCGCGAGGGCTCGAAGCTCGTCGCGGCGGGCCACAACCCGATGGAGATCAAGCGCGGCGTCGACAAGGCGGTCGAGACGCTCACCGAGTCGCTCAAGAAGATGGCGAAGCAGACCAAGGATCCGAAGGAGATCGCGCAGGTCGGCACCATCTCCGCGAACGGCGACAAGGAGATCGGCGAGAAGCTCGCGCAGGCGATGGAGAAGGTCGGCAAGGAAGGCGTCATCACCGTCGAAGAGAGCAAGACGGCCGAGACGGTCCTCGACGTCGTCGAGGGTATGCAGTTCGACCGCGGCTACCTCTCGCCCTACTTCGTGACCGATCCGGAGCGCATGGAGGCGGTCCTCGAGGACGCGTACCTCCTCATCTCCGAGAAGAAGATCTCGAACATGAAGGACCTCCTCCCGGTCCTCGAGGCGATCGCGCGTTCGCAGAAGCCGCTCCTCATCATCGCGGAGGACATCGAGGGTGAGGCGCTCGCCACGCTCGTCGTCAACAAGCTCCGCGGCACGCTCCACTGCGCCGCGGTCAAGGCCCCGGGCTTCGGCGATCGCCGCAAGGAGATGCTGAAGGACATCGCGACCCTCACCGGCGGTCAGGTCATCGCGGAGGAGCTCGGCCTCAAGCTCGAGAACGTGACGATCTCCGACCTCGGCCGCGCCAAGCGCGTCGCGCTCGACAAGGACAACACCACGATCGTCGACGGCGCGGGCGACAAGGAGAAGATCAAGGGCCGCATCGCGGAGATCCGCGGCCAGATCGAGAACACCACGTCCGACTACGATCGCGAGAAGCTCCAGGAGCGCCTCGCGAAGCTCGTCGGCGGCGTCGCGGTCATCAAGGTCGGCGCTGCGACCGAGACCGAGATGAAGGAGAAGAAGGCTCGCGTCGAGGACGCGCTCCACGCGACGCGCGCGGCGGTCGAGGAAGGCATCGTCCCCGGCGGCGGCGTCGCGCTCATCCGCGCGCAGTCCTCGCTCGACGCGCTCAAGCTCGACGAGGAGCAGCGCTTCGGCGTCTCGATCATCCGCCGCGCGATCGAGGAGCCCCTCCGCCAGATCGTCCAGAACGCGGGCCTCGAGGGCTCGATCGTCGTGAACAAGGTCAAGGAGGGCAAGGACGACTACGGCTACAACGCCGCGAGCGACCAGTACGGCAACCTCCTCGGCATGGGCGTCATCGACCCGGTCAAGGTGGTCCGCACGGCCCTCCAGAACGCAGCCTCGGTCGCGAGCCTGATGCTCACCACGGAGTGCCTCGTCGCCGAGCGCCCGAAGGAGGAGAAGGCGGCCGCCGGCGGCCACGACCACGGCCACGGCCACGGCCACGGCTTCTGATCGAGCGGCGCCCCGGCGCCGCGAGTGACGAAGCAGCACGAAGGCCTCTCGCGCTCCAGCGCGGGGGGCCTTCGTCCATGTGCGCCCAGCATGGGCGCGACGTTGCCGGTGCAAGTCCGGTCGAAAGGAGACCATCCCAATCGAAGCGAACGGCAACTGCGGGAGGGGGACCGACCGTTGGGAGGAAGCCGGTAGCGAAGCCGCGGGCCGATGAACAAGAACCCGATACGAGGCGACGCCGAGCAGGGCGAGCGGGCATGTGACCGCGAAGCTCCGAATGGTCGAGGCTCAGGCGACGTAAATCGGGCGGTCGCGCGGTGAAGGGTCGTGTTCTTACCTGGGGAGATTTCGCCTTGGGCCTGAAAGGGCTACGTGCAGCGCCGGCATCGACGGGATGACCGTGGAGGAGCTGCCAGACCACCTGCGCAAGCACTGGCCCGCCCTCCGTGAGCAACTCCGCCATGCTGTTCAACGTCGCCTTCCCTATCTGCTACTTCGACCAGCTCGGCATTCCGAGGTTGGCCGCGTAACCTCAACTCCCCGAACCGCCGGATGCGGACCCGCTTGTCCGGTGGTGTGGCAGGGGTCCCGAGGGATTTTCCTCGGGCCCCTATGCCGATTACGGTGCCGCGGGTCTCTGCTGCTCACGAACGAAGCTGCCGAGAGTCACTCGCCTACCGCCCAACTCATCGACGAGAGGAGCTCAACGGCCCCGTTGAAGCGCGACGGTGAAGGCGTGCGCGTGCTGCCGGCGCCACACGTCTCTCCGCCGATACATACCTATCGGCGTCTCCATTGAAGCGCCTCGACCGAAGCCATCACACACACGGAGACGGACTTCCTCTCCGCCGATACCTAACGGCGGCTCCATTTGAAGCGGCGCCGACCGCGTGTCTCGCGGCCTCGTCGCGATGGCTCTCCGCCGATACCAATCGGCGGCTCCATTGAAGTGCGGAGGCCCGCGCCAAGGGGTGGTTCGACCAACGAGGTTCTCTCCGCCGATACCAATCGGCGGCTCCATTGAAGTTCGTCGGGGAGCGGGGCGTACCGCGCGCTCATCTCGTCTCTCCGCCGATACCAATCGGCGGCTCCGTTGAAGCCACGCCGCGCGTGCGGAGGCCGTGCGTGCCGGGCGCCGCTCTCCACCGGCTCCATTGAAGCCTGTTCGGTGGACTCGGCGCCGGCACCCTCGGCTTCCTCTCCGCCGATACCGATCGGCGGCTCCGCTGGAGGGTGGTGCCGCGGAAATCAAGGTCACGATCGTCGAGGGCCCCTCCGCCGATGCCTTATCGGCGCCTCTACGTTCACGCGTATGCGGCGTGCTTCTGCCAACTTCGCCTATGGTCGGAAAACCAGCAGCGGCCGCAGCTCTTCGTTCGATGCGACGTCGTCGACGTCCTCGCCTCGATGGCTGATCTACGTGAGCAGGCGGAGCGCGGCGCGCACGGCGACGTCGAGCGGTTCCGACCACACGGTCGAGGGCAGTCGTGCGAGCGCGGTGCCGACGTCTCGGTCGCGGAACCCAAGGCGGACGAGCGCGAAGCGGACGACCTCGCGCGGCGCCCGGTCGTCGTGCGGCGCCGGCACGAACGCACCAATCGATCCGCGCCGGCGCGGATCAACCTCCTCATCGTCGCCTGGAGCATCCCCGCCCCCGACCGCCGACGTCGCGGAAGCGACGACGCTCGCGTCCGTCGCACTGGCGACGCCCGTATTCGCGACCACCGACGTCGCGGAAGCGACGACGCTCGCGTCCGTCGCACTGGCGACGCCCGTATTCGCGGCCGCCGAAGCGACGCTCGCGTCCACGTCGTGGGCAAGCGTGGTGATACCCGTATTCGCGGCCACCGGATCGCGCGCGACCGCCTGCGTTGCCGGGGGCGTCGACGTCGGATAGCGCAGCGACGTCGCTGCTGGCCGGTCGATCAGGTTCGGGTGCACGCTGGGGTCGGCGGGGGCGCGCGCGGCACGTGCTTCCTCGATCTTGCGCGCGACGTGCTCGACGCCGAAGGCTCGCTCTGCGGCGAGTCGATTGTGTGCGCGACAGAGGATACGGACGTTCTCGAGCGTGCCGGCGCCACCGAGCGCGCGCGGCTGGCGATGATCGACCTCGAGCCACTCTCGCGCCGGACAGCGCTCGCCGTCCGGGCTGACGAAA